>CAZPRB010000001.1:0-35479 GCA_964588645.1 uncultured Acetatifactor sp.
CAGGCACGTATTGATAGAAAAGATATGCAGTATTTATATTCTGATGGTGATTTGTTCTACTTTATGGATACAGAGAGCTATGATCAGATTGCTCTGAATCAGGAAGCAGTAGGCGATGCTCTGAAGTTTGTGAAGGAGAATGAGATGTGCAAGGTTTGTTCTCACAACGGCAGTGTATTCTCTGTTGAGCCTCCTCTCTTTGTAGAACTGGAAATCACAGATACAGAGCCCGGCTTCAAGGGTGATACCGCAACGGGTGCATCTAAGCCCGCGACAGTAGAGACAGGTGCTACCGTTTCCGTACCTTTGTTTGTAAATCAGGGTGATGTGATTAAGATTGATACCAGAACAGGTGAATATCTGTCCCGTGTATAATCACTGCGTTTCATAACTATTATGACTTGTAAGACAATGGACATGCTCCGTGTGGAGCTGACCATTGTCTTTTTTTATGCGGGCAGCGAGAAAATGCAAGAAGTAACGATTTAGGAAGAAGGAAAGGTATATTTATGGAATTAGTAGAATTTACAAAGAAGGTGCAGAAGGCTGTAGAAGAGAGAGTGGAGGAAGGATATCAGGTTGAAATACAGGAGGTACGGAAGAATAATAACGTACTGCTTCAGGGTTTGATTATTCACGGAACAGAACAAAATATCTCTCCCACAATTTATTTAAATTCCTTTTGGGATGCTTATGAAAAGGGAATTCCGTTTGTCATTATCATGGAGCGGATTATGCGTATCTATGAGGAGGATACACCAAAGGAAAATGTGGATATGTCTTTTTTCAAGGATTTTGAAAGAGTGAAGGACAGAATCTGCTTCCGTTTGATATCTGCGGAGAGAAATAGGGAGCTTCTGTCCGGAATTCCCCATATAGCGTATTTGGATTTGGCAATTTGCTTTTTTTATGCTTATCAGGGAGAGCCCCTGGGAAAAGGTTCTATTACGATTCATGCGTCCCATATGGAGATGTGGAATACCACCTGTGAGGAATTATATGAACTGGCTAAGAGAAATACTCCCCGTTTGTTTCCGGCTGACTGGAACTCCATGGAGACTGTTATCAGGGAGCTTATGGAGGAGCGAAAGGAGGATGCGGATTTTTTTCTGAATGAGGAGGAGAGGGAGGAATTCATGGAGGAATTGCCTATGCAGATTTTAAGCAATACAGACCGTGTGCATGGTGCGACCTGCCTTCTGTATCCCGGCGTCCTGGCAAAATGGGCAGAGAACAGGGAGCAGAATCTCTATATTATTCCCAGCTCGATTCATGAAATCATAGTACTGCCTGATACGGGGACGGAGGATGTGAGCATGCTGCGAAATATGATTTCCGAGGTGAATTCCACGCAGGTGGAACCGGAGGAGCTTTTGTCAAACAATCTTTACTATTATGACCGTCTTATCAATCAAGTCAGTATAGTCTGAAAATTTATTCTATATTTTTCCATAAAATCGAGGTAGACATACAGATATTTTTGTGATATCATAGACAAGGTGATGTAACAAATTTGTAATATTTTGCATCCGTAGTCTAATGGATAGAACGGAGGCCTCCGACGCCTTTAATGCAGGTTCGATTCCTGTCGGATGCATTTACATCACCTTTGTTTATGAAAGGATACTTATGTTAAAGGATAAAGTAGGAATTATTGTTCATTTTATAAGCAGACGCAGTAAAATAGTTTTTCCCGTTGTAGTGATTGCTGCTGTTGCGCTGACAGTTTCTGTTGCTTTGAAGACCGGTAATGCGGAGAAGCTGGAGGTGGAGACAATTACTGCTGAAAGTGCAGTGGAGGAATCTGTGGTTCCGGAGGTGGAGCCGGACACCGCAATGATAGTGAACGAGGATGCTGCTGTTGCCGAGCTGATTCATACAATGTACAGTGCGTTGGCATCCGGTGATGCAGAGGTGCTCAACAGTATTTGTGATGAGATTTCCACGCAGGATATGCTTGTGTATCAGGAAAGAGCAAAATATATTGAGAGCTATCCTGTACTGGAGATATATACCAAACCGGGTCCCGAGGCCGGTTCCACGATTGCGTTCATCTATTATAAGGTAGTGTTCGCAGGACACGCAGAGGAGTTCCCCGGATACACGGCACACTATATTTGTACCGACGAGCAGGGAAAGCTTTACATCAAACGCGGCGAGAACAGTGAGGAGGTCAATCAATACATTATTGAGGTCATGGCCCAGGATGATGTGGTTGAGTTTAACAACCGTGTAAATGTGGAATATAAGGAGCTTATGGCTGAGCATCCCGAATTGTTGGAATACCTCAGTGAGATGAATACGCAGGTGAAGGCTGCGGTCGGAACAGAGCTTGCTCAGGTGAATATCGAACAGACACAGACGCCGGATAACGGTGATGGTCAGGCACCGACCGACAATACAGAAGGCGGAAACCCGGAGGATACCAATTCAGCTCCGGTTGAACAGACCCCTGCAGAAAATGTTGTGCAGTATGCATCTGCATCTACCACCGTGAATGTCAGAAGCTCGGACAGTGAGCAGGCGGATAAGCTTGGTAAGGTTTCGGGAGGAACCCGCTTACAGATTCTGGAGCAGAAGGTGAACGGCTGGACCAAGGTGCTGTATGAAGGAAAAGAAGGTTATATTAAGTCCGAGTTTTTGGAATTGGCTGAGAGTGCGGAAGGGATGGAAAGCATCGGTACCGTCACTGCGACAACAAATATTAATGTCCGAGCTTCGGCAAGTGAGTCTGCAGACAGATTGGGAGTCCTCACCGGCGGTGAATCCGCAGAGCTTTTGGCGAATGAAAACGGTTGGTGCAAGATTAAGTACAACGGTCAGGTGGGATATGTGAAAGCGGATTATGTGCAGTAATTTCTGCATAACATTTGGAAAATGATATAAAATAATATGGATAGGAAAAAGGCTTTCTGTAAGAGATTACAGGAAGCCTTTTTCCTGCGGAATTGGAGGGAGAGAATGAAAACACAGGAAGCTACAATATATCGGGAGATTCAGAGAAATACGGAGATGGCGATAACGGCGATAGAAACCATATCGGACAAAATACAAGACCCGTCTCTGACGAGGCAGATAGCAGAACAGGAGTTGAAATATTCGGAGCTGCACAATGAAGCAGTCAAACAGCTGTTACAGGAAAAGGCTGAGCCGTACCACAGTAATTTCCTAGCGGAGGCCATGCTAAAGACGGGGATTCATTGCAATACTATGCTGAATACCAGCACAGGTCATATAGCAGAATTGATGATAAAGGGAAGCAATATGGGCATTCTGGAGATGGAGAAGGTTCTGCATCACAACACGGATGCCGCAGAGCATGCCGTATCTCTGGGCAGAGAACTGGTTGCCTGTGAGGAGGAAAATGTGAAAACCTTAAAGGATTATTTATAATTATAACTGAAAGAAGTTGAAGTTATTATTATTGTATACATGTATATTTTCTTGTGCAACTTGTATAAAAATCTGCAAAAAACTTTTATAATTTAATGAGATAAAGCAAGTTGTGTAAATTGAATTCACGATATATAATATTGAAAGGGACAAGAGAAATTCCCATACATGTATATAAAGGAGGACATTAGGTATGTCATATGTAGATGAGGTTTATGACTTGGTTGTTGCCAAGAATCCCGCACAGCCCGAGTTCCATCAGGCAGTTAAAGAGGTGTTGGAGTCTCTGCGTGTGGTAATCGAAGCAAACGAGGAAGTTTATCGTAAGGATGCGTTGTTGGAGAGACTGGTAACCCCTGAGAGACAGCTTCTGTTCCGCGTACCCTGGGTTGATGATAAAGGTCAGGTTCAGGTGAATAACGGTTTCCGTGTACAGTTTAACTCTGCTATCGGACCTTACAAGGGAGGTTTAAGACTTCATCCTTCTGTAAACTTGGGCATCATTAAGTTCCTTGGCTTTGAGCAGATTTTCAAGAATTCCTTAACCGGTCTTCCCATCGGCGGCGGTAAGGGTGGCTCCGATTTTGACCCCAAGGGCAAATCCGACAGAGAGATTATGGCATTCTGCCAGAGCTTTATTACAGAGCTCTACAAATACATTGGCGCAGATACCGACGTTCCTGCCGGAGATATCGGAACCGGTGCAAGAGAAATCGGTTACATGTATGGTCAGTATAAGAGAATTACAGGATTATATGAAGGCGTTCTTACCGGTAAGGGCTTGAGCTACGGCGGTTCCCTTGCCAGAACCCAGGCTACCGGCTACGGTCTGCTGTATCTGACAGAAGAGATGCTGAAATGCAACAATATGGATATCAAGGGCAAGACAATTGCTGTTTCCGGTTCCGGTAACGTTGCAATCTATGCAATTGAGAAGGCTCAGCAGCTGGGTGGCAAGCCTGTGACCTGTTCTGATTCTACCGGATGGATTTATGATCCCGAAGGTATTGACCTTGCACTTCTGAAGGAAGTAAAGGAAGTAAAGCGCGCAAGACTTACCGAGTATGCGGCAGCAAGACCCGGTGCACAGTATCATGATAAGGCTACCGAGGGAACCAATCAGTGGTCAGTTAAGGTTGATATTGCACTTCCCTGTGCAACCCAGAATGAGCTTAACCTTGACGACGCTAAGGCACTGGTTGCAAATGGTGTAACCGCGGTTGCAGAGGGCGCTAACATGCCTACTACCATGGAGGCTACTGAGTACCTGCAGGCAAATGGTGTTCTGTTCTGCCCCGGTAAGGCAGCAAACGCAGGCGGTGTTGCTACCTCCGCTTTGGAGATGAGCCAGAACAGTGAAAGACTGAGCTGGACCTTCGAGGAGGTTGACAGTAAGCTGAAGACTATCATGGTTAATATCTTCCACAATTTGGATGATGCTGCAAAGAAGTACGGCATGGAAGGCAATTATGTTGCAGGTGCCAATATCGCCGGTTTCTTGAAGGTTGCAGAGGCTATGACAGCACAGGGTATTGTGTAGGCTGATTGTCGTATGCGTATCATATTTTTATAAGAAGCTTGGGAACCCTACAGCTTGCCTGATGAGACAAGGCTGTGGGGCTCTTTTTAGTATGGTTAAGCATGTGTTAAAATTTCAAATAATCATGGACAAGCCATCTTGCTTGTTATAATATGGAAAATGTGTAAAAGGGATTTATTAAAGTATGATGTAAGGAGAAGAAAAACATGACGATTTCGTTGATGGAGTTTCTTTCCCAATTGTTTTCCAGTCCGGTTCTGGCGATTACGGTAGTTCTGACGCTGGGTGTGGTTTTGGTAAACGGTTGGACGGATGCACCTAATGCAATCGCGACCTGTGTTTCAACGCAGTCACTATCTCCCAGGACAGCCATTTTGATGGCGGCAGTGTTTAATTTTCTTGGCGTGTTAGTGATGACATTGGTGAATGCCAGCGTTGCTGCCACAATTTACAATATGGTGGATTTCGGCGGCGATTCTCAGGAGGCATTGGTGGCGTTGTGTGCAGCCTTGTTTGCCATTGTGGTATGGGCTACGGCTGCCTGGTGGTTCGGTATTCCTACCAGTGAAAGCCATGCTTTGATTGCGGGCTTGTCCGGTGCAGCCATTGCACTTCACGGAGGATTGGAAGGAATTAACGGCAGTGAATGGATTAAGGTTGTCTATGGTCTTGGCTTGTCTACTGTACTTGGTTTTGTGTTTGGCTGGGTGACTGTAAAGCTCATTGAGATGATTTGCAGGAATATTGACCGCCGCAAGACTTTGGGATTCTTCAAGAGCGGACAGGTGGTCGGCGGTGCAGCTATGGCATTTATGCACGGCGCCCAGGATGGTCAGAAATTCATGGGTGTATTTATGCTCGGAATCTTTTTGGTGAATGGACAGGCGAATGTGGAAAGCTTTCAAATTCCCATCTGGCTGATGGTTTTGTGTAGTGCGGTCATGGCGCTGGGAACCTCCATTGGCGGCTACCGTATCATTAAGGCTGTGGGCATGGATATGGTGAAATTGGAGAAATATCAGGGCTTTGCAGCAGATTTGGCAGGAGCAGGCTGCCTGCTGTTGTCCTCTTTGACGGGAATCCCTGTTTCCACCACCCATACGAAGACAGTTGCCATCATGGGTGTGGGAGCTGCGAGAAGGCTTTCCAATGTCAATTGGGGTGTGGTGAAGGAAATGGTGCTCACCTGGGTTCTTACGTTCCCGGGCTGCGGATGCATCGGATATATCATGGCTAAGCTGTTTATGTGGTTATTTTAACAATTCAAATAGGAGAAAATTGTTATGGCAAAGAAAGAGAATGATTTCTATTTTGACACATTTGCAAAAGGAATTTTTTATGCAAATGATGCGGCTGCTCTGTTGCAGAACTGTTTTGAGGCTTATAATGCTGCCGATATGAAGCAGCAGATTGAGAAGATGCACAGAATCGAGCATGCAGCTGATGAGGTTAAGCATGAGATGATGCATCGTCTGGTAAAAGAGTTTCTGCCTCCCATTGAGAGAGAGGATATCGTGGAATTGTCACATACCATCGATGATGTCACAGATGCTATCGAGGATGTGTTAATGGGAATGTATATCTTCAACATTGGTAAGCTTCGTTCTGACGTAAAAGAGATTGTGGAATTGATTTCCCGTTGTTGCAGTGCCTTAAAGGATATGGCAGTGGAACTGCATAATTTCCGGAAATCCAATGTGCTGAGGGAGAAAATCATCGAAATCAACAGACTGGAAGAGGAGGGTGACCGTCTTTACACCGAGGCTATGCGTCGCCTGTATACCGAGGAGAAGGATCCGATAGCTATTCTTGCATGGACGACTCTGTATGACAGAATGGAGAAATGCTGTGATGGCTGTGAGCATGTGGCAGATATGGTGGAACAGATTGTTTTGAAGAATTCATAGAGAATATATCACAGAAACATATAAAGAAGCGGTTCCCTCAGGGGAGCCGCTTCTTTTGCTTGTGCGTATCTGATTTATTTAGCTGCTTTCCGCTGTACCCATTTTACAAGCTCCACAATGGGAATAACCAGCACGCCAAGTCCGATGGCGATTACATATTCCGGTATGGAGACAGAGGTGAAGCCAAAGGCTTCTGCGAACAAAGGAACCTCGCATACAAGTGTGGTGGCAATCAAGGTGGCAACGGCAGCACCGATGAGAATCATATTATGACTGGGCAGCTTGAAAATGCTTCCTCTCTGGGAGCGCATATTGAAGCTGTGGAAAATCTCTGCCATGGACATTGTCAGGAATGCCATGGTCATGCCGTCTGCGCTGTTTGCAATTTCCCAAACTCCCGATTCCATAAAGTGTCCCATAAAGTAGGAGAGAAGCACCAGACCGGATACCAGAAGTCCCTGATAACCGATATCAACGCCCATACCTCCGGCAAAGATGCCTGCCTTCGCATCTCTGGGGCTGCGCTCCATTATGTCGGGCTCAGCCTTTTCCATGCCCAGCGCGAGAGCGGGAAAGCAGTCCGTAACAAGGTTGATCCAAAGAAGATGAACCGGCTCCAAAATGGTAAAGCCTAATAGGGTTGCGGCGAAAATACTGATCACCTCGCTCATGTTGGAGCCCAGCAGGAACTGGATAGCCTTACGGATATTATCGTAAATACGGCGGCCTTCCTCCACCGCTCCCACAATGGTTGCGAAGTTGTCGTCGGTCAATACCATATCAGCGACATTCTTGGTGACATCAGTACCTGTGATGCCCATACCCACACCGATATCTGCGGATTTGATGGAGGGAGCATCATTGACGCCGTCACCGGTCATGGCCGTCACATAGCCTGCATCCCGCCATGCATTGACAATACGTGTTTTATGCTCGGGCTGAACGCGTGCGTAAACAGAAATACTCGGAAGCTCTCTTGCAAATTCTTCATCACTCATTTCATTCAACTGAGAACCGGAAATCGCCTTTCTGCCCTCTGTAAGAATTCCCAATTCCTTTGCAATGGCAATAGCCGTATCGATGTGGTCGCCGGTAATCATAATTGCGCGAATTCCTGCTTCATTACACTGCTTGATGGCATCCTTCACCTCCGGGCGAACCGGGTCAATCATGCCGCTGAGTCCCATGAAGCAAAGCTCGTGCTCCAAAGTATCTGCCTCGTAGTCGGGCTCGGAATCCCATATGCGTTGTGCACAGGCAAGTACACGGAGAGCCTTGTCGGCCATTGTCTTATTCCCTTTGATAATCTCCTGACGGTACTCTTCGGTCATGGGAACGGGTTTGCCGTCCTTCATATAGGAAGTGCAGCGGTCCAAAATCACATCAGGAGCCCCCTTGGTATATTGGATGTATTTACCGTCTGTGAAATGTACGGTGGACATAAGCTTACGTCCGGAGTCGAAGGGTGCTTCACCGCTACGGGGGAACTGTGCCTTCAGGGCATTTTTGGAAAATCCCAGCTTGTCCGCCCAGACAACCAGTGCTGCCTCTGTGGGCTCACCGGTAACGGTTCCGTCATCTGCAATTTCTGCATCACAGCACAGAGCCATTGCCCGGGAAAGAGAGTTTTCATCCTCCCCGAAGAAGTCGACGACAGTCATCTTATTCTGTGTCAGAGTACCTGTTTTGTCCGAGCAGATAATCTGAGCGCAGCCCAGTGTCTCAACGGCAGTCAGACGTCTGATAATGGCATTGCGTTTGGACATATTGGTGACACCGATGGAGAGCACCACCGTTACAACAGCAGCCAGACCCTCCGGAATAGCAGCAACAGCGAGGGAAACAGCTACCATGAAGGAATTTAGCATTCCTTCGAAGCTTAAGCCGCCGGCACGTACATTCTGTACAATAAAGATGACTACACAGATGCCGAGAACCAGCCAGGTCAAAATCTTCGAGAGCTGGCTGAGCTTAATCTGCAGGGGAGTCTGTCCGTCCTCTGCTTTCGCAAGAGCGTCCGCTATCTTGCCCATCTCGGTGCCCATACCGGTAGCGGTGATGACCGCTTTGCCTCGCCCGTATACAATGGCAGAGCCCATGTACACCATGTTCTTTCTGTCACCCAGAGGAACATCCTTGGTAGAATCTTCTAAATGAATGATGTCAATGAATTTGGTTACGGGAACGGATTCACCGGTCAAGGCAGCCTCCTCTACCTTAAGACTGGCGTTTTCAATCAGACGACCGTCCGCGGGAACGGCATCGCCTGCCTCCAGAAGAATCACATCACCTACAACCAGATCCTCACTGTGAACGGTAATCAGCTTTCCGTCACGCAGAACCTTTGAGGTTGCGGCGGACATTTCCTGAAGAGCCTCGATGGCCTTCTCTGCCTTGCTTTCCTGATAGACACCCAGGACTGCGTTGATAATGACTACAGCCAGAATGATGATTACATCGGCAAAGCTTTCGCCCTCCACAACTGCCAGTACTCCGCTGATAGCAGCTGCGGCAAGCAGAATCACAATCATGGGGTCTGTCATCTGACCTACAAAGCGCTTGATAAGAGAGTCCTTTTTGGCCTCAGCCAGCTTGTTTTTCCCATTTGTAAACAGACGTCTCTCAGCTTTTGCGGAGGTAAGACCTTCCGCAGAGCTTTGGGTTTCGATTAAGACATTTTTGATGTCTTCACAATAATGCTTCACGTTTTTTCTCCTTTCATAGTGAATGATTATTATAATAAGGAACATAAAAAAACCCAGATATAGTATCAAACCTATACCTGAGTATTCACTGAAAGTTCTGAAATCATGTATAGCCTTGATGTTATACTATACATGAGTCTCGCAATTTAAAACAAGCCAGACCTTTCGGCCGATATGTTGACTTGCTCCGTAACACGCTTGCTACTCCCCCACGGGTTTTTATTGATATAATTCTATCATTGCAAACAATAATAGTCAATATTTGTCAAAAGAAATGTAGAAAAAATTGCTAAAGAGATTATAAAAAAATATAACGAAATATTAGCCCGATACCTATGGAAAATCAAATGGATATATGTTATTATGGACAAGTATGAAATTACGTTTTACATTCAAGGAGGAAATTCTATGGACTATTTATTAGAAGGAGTGACGGCACTGTTTGACTTCAGTGGCGGAGGTTGGAAATCTTTGGTTATGTTTGCAATCGGTATTCTCCTAATTTGGCTGGCAATTAAAAAGGAATACGAGCCCTCTCTGTTATTGCCTATGGGCTTCGGTGCAATCCTTGTAAACCTTCCCTTATCGGGTGTGCTGAATCAGACGGTGGGCGGAATTGAGGCCAACGGTATTATTGAGTGGTTGTTTAACGTAGGTATAGAGGCGTCTGAAGCAATGCCGATTCTGTTGTTTATCGGCATCGGTGCAATGATTGACTTTGGTCCTTTGTTGTCCAAGCCCTCCATGTTCCTGTTCGGTGCAGGTGCACAGTTCGGTATTTTTGCGGCGATTCTGTTGGCTGCTTTTCTGGGCTTTGATATCACAGATGCCGCTTCCATCGGTATTATCGGTGCGGCTGACGGCCCTACTTCAATTCTTGTATCCCAGGTATTGAAGTCCAAGTACGTTGGAGCGATAGCAGTGGCTGCTTATTCCTACATGGCATTGGTGCCTATTGTACAGCCTTTTGCAATCAAGCTGGTTACGACCAAGAAGGAAAGATGTATCCATATGGATTACAAGCCGGAGTCCGTATCCAAAACCATGCGTATTATTTTCCCTATTGCGGTTACTATGATTGTAGGTCTTGTGGCACCTCAGTCCGTTGCATTGGTAGGCTTTTTGATGTTCGGTAACCTGATTCGTGAATGTGGTGTTTTGGGAACCATGTCCGACACGGCACAGAATCAGCTTGCAAATCTGGTTACACTCCTGTTGGGTATCACGATTTCCTTTAGTATGAGAGCAGAGGATTTCGTCAGATGGGAAACCGTTCTGATTATGTTGATTGGTTTGTTTGCATTCGTGATGGATACCATCGGCGGTGTTCTTCTTGCGAAGTTTATGAACCTGTTCCTGAAGAAGAAAATCAATCCGATGATTGGTGGTGCGGGAATTTCTGCTTTCCCCATGTCTTCCCGTGTTGTACAGAAGATTGCTATGGAAGAGGATCCTACCAACATCATTATCATGCAGGCTGCCGGTGCTAATGTTTCCGGTCAGATTGCATCCGTAGTAGCAGGTGGTTTGGTAATCAGTCTGGTATCCCAGTTTATGTAAGCTGAGAGGAAAGGAGCATTTTATATGAATGAAACAGTAATGCAGGCTCTGGAAATCATGGGCAAGGGTATGCTTGGAATTTTTGTGGCAATTATTGTTATTATGTTATTTGTTATGCTTATGGCAAAAATCGGTTCCAAAAAGGATTAAGCCGTTAGGTAAGGAGGGTTATTCTATGAAGGATTCACAGTGCGGATATTGTATGAGAGGAGAGCTGCTCGACAAATTCGGAATATTTATTTGTGATTTGGAGGTCAGCAGCCTGATTCTGTTCAAGGAGCAGAGCAAGCCCGGCAGATGTATTGTTGCTTATAAGGATCATGTGAGTGAAATCGTTGACATCAGCGATGAGGAGCGGAATGCATTTATGGGAGATGTGAACCGTGTTGCCAAAGCGCTTCATGCAGCATTTCATCCGAACAAGGTAAACTATGGCGCATACGGTGATACGGGTTGCCATCTTCATATGCATCTTGTTCCCAAATACGAAGGAGGGGATGAATGGGGTGGCGTGTTCCAGATGAATCCCGACAAAACTTATTTATCTGATGCAGAATATCAGGAAATGATAGAAAAAATTAAAGCAAATTTGTAATTGATAGGCATGTGTGTCGTTCCATACAAAGTAATAATTGGGGAGATGGGGGATTCCCATCTCCCTGTTTTGTAAGGAGAGGAATGCCAGAATTGGAAAGGAAAATGAATGAAACCGGTTGGTATTGCAACAGACAGTCATAGCGGTGTTTTAAAGGAGGAAGCCGGCAAGCTGGGGATTATGGTGCTTCCCATGCCCTTCTATATAGGAGAAGCATGCTATTATGAAGAGGTATCCATAACCAGAGATGAGTTTTTCAGTAAATTAAATGCGGGGGAAACCATATCCACCTCCCAGCCATCACCTGAGGAAGTTATGAAACTTTGGCGGGAAGGCTTGCAGGAATATGAGCAATTGCTCTATATTCCTATGAGCAGCGGCTTGAGCGGCTCCTGTGATACTGCTAAAATGCTTGCAAAAGAGTCGGAATTTGAAAATAGAGTGTTTGTAGCGGATATCGGACGGATATCCACACCGCTTCACAGGTCCATATTGGATGCCGTGGAGCTGGTAAAGGCAGGCTATGATGCCCGGAAGGTGAAAGAGCTTCTGGAGGCATCGAAGGAGAAGATGTCCATCTACATTGCGGTGGAGACGCTTGAGTTTCTGAAAAAAGGAGGACGCGTTACCGCTGCCACAGCGGCTGTCGGTACCCTGCTGAACATTAAACCGATTTTGCGGTTGGGTGTGGGAGTGCTTGAAACCTACAAAAAATGTCGCGGAATGAGAAAGGCAAGGCGGGAAATGCTGGAAGCTGTGAAACGGGATTTGGAAACTACCTTCAGGGAGCATTATGAGAGAAACGAGGTATATCTCATGGCTGCATCCAGTGCGGATGAGGAGACCACAAGGAGCTGGGTTGCTGAGATTAAAGAGTTTTTCCCGGGTATGGAGGTGCAATGTGACAACCTGACTCTGGGAATCTGTTGTCATGTGGGAGAAGGCGGTCTGGGCATCGGTTGCTCTTGCAGTCCTAAAGTAGGAGGGTGTAGATGAAACGAATTCTATTAATGGTACTCCGAAATCTTTGGAGGGTACCATGGGCGTATATCAAATTATGTTTTTATGCAAAGCATACGGATGAGTATCCGGAAGAAGTGAAATATCGGCATATACAGTATATCTTTAAACGGGCAATCAAATCCGGAAACATAGATTTTCGAGTCTATGGACAGGAAAATATTCCGAAGAAGGACGGATTTATCATATACGGGAATCATCAAGGAATGTTCGATATTCTTGCAGTGGGTGCTTCCTGTGACAGACCCCTGGGTGCCATTCTCAAAAAGGAATTAAAGGATATTCCGTTTATGAAGCAGATTATTGCTTGTACCCACTCCTTCCCCATGGACAGAGAAGATATCCGGCAATCCATGAAAGTTATTGCGGAGACCACCAAGGAAGTCATGAAGGGACGCAATTACTTGATTTTCCCGGAGGGTACCAGAAGCAAAAAAGGAAATGAGATGATGGAGTTCCACAATGGCAGCTTCAAATGTGCTCTGAAGGCGAAATGCCCCATTGTCCCCATGGCACTCATAGACTGCTTCAAGGTGATGGACCAGAAGAACTGCAAGCAGGTAACGGTGCAGGTGCACTATCTGGAACCTATATACTACGATGAGTACAAGGATATGAATACAGTACAGATAGCTACAATGGTGCGGGAAAGAATTCAGGACACCATAGAAAAGAACAAGGAGAAAAAAATATGTTAAGTTTTGAAATATTTACCGATTCTTCATGCGATTTGCCGAAGGAGATGATAGAACAGTACGACTTGAAGGTGATGCAGCTTGAAGTAATCATTGATGATAAGCCTCCTGTTTTGAACAGTCAGATTATTCCGAAGGATTTCTACAGTTTGTTGCGTGAGGGTGCAAATGTGAAGACCTCGGCAGTGACACCGGGCTTTTTTGAAGAACATATGAGAGCGGCGCTGCAGGAGGGAAAGGATATCCTGTATCTGGGATTCTCCTCCGGACTCTCTGCCACCTATAACAACGGTGTTATGGTCATCAAGGAATTACAGGAAGAATTCCCTGACAGGAAAATCAGCTATCTCGATACCTTATGTGCTTCCGTGGGACAGGGCTTGCTGGTCTATTATGCCGCTCTGTTGAGAGAGAAAGGTGCATCCATAGATGAGGTATTGGAAAAGGCGGATGCTATGAAGGATTATATTCAGCATCAGGTAACTGTAGATGATTTGTTCTTCTTAAAGCGCGGCGGCAGAATCGGTGCCACCACAGCAATCGCAGGTACGTTGCTGCAGTTCAAGCCCCTTATCGTTCTGACGGAGGAAGGTAAACTCGAGAATTTCGGCAAGGTCAGAGGTCGCAAGGCATCTGTGGCTGAGCTGTTCAAGAGAATGAAAGCAAACCAGAATTTAAAGGAGTTTGAGTATGTATTTATCTCTCACAGTGATTGTGCGGCAGATGTAGAATTATTGGTGGGAATGATTCAAGAAGAGTGGAGTAACGCAAAGGTGATTGTCGGTGATATCGGTCCTGTGATTGGTGCCCATACCGGACCCGGAGCAATCGCTCTTTGCTATGTAGGTAACGAGATCAAAGGCACCGATAGGTAGGGATATATGTTGAAATTTTATGCGGTAAAAAAAGGGAAAACCGCAGGGATATTTGATAACTGGGCGGATTGTAAGGCGTCTGTGGACAGATATCCCAATGCAGTATATAAAGGCTTTGCTACACTTGCGGAAGCTAAGGCATACATGGGTGAGGATGATGCAGAAGCGGGCAGGAATGCAGAAACTGCGACTGCTCCCTCCGGACAGAAGGGAGGCAGGTTGCTTGCCTATGTGGACGGAAGCTATGATGATTCCCTAAAGAAATATGCCTTTGGCTGCGTGTTCCTTTTGGAGGACGGAAGGATTTATACGGAGTTTGGCAACGGAGATAACCCTCAGTCTCTGCGACACAGGAATGTAACCGGAGAGATGCTGGGTTCCATGTACGCAGTCAAGGTCGCTATGATGAATGGATTTCGGGCGGTGGAGATATGCTATGACTATGAAGGTATCGAGAAATGGGTGACAGGTGAGTGGCGCAGCAAGACGGAACTTACGCAGAAATATGCCGCAGCAATGCGCGAATGGAGCAACAGCATCGCCATTTCTTTCCGGAAGGTGGCAGCACATACCAATGTAACGTATAATGAGATGGCCGACAGACTTGCGAAGAAGGGTCTGGTGGAAGGCAACGGTGTGCCCAAGGTGAGAAAGCTGGAAGAAATGAAAGAAGATGGAGTATGGAACAGATTCGATTGAATAAATATCTTGCACAGTGCGGAGTGTGCTCCCGCAGAGAGGCGGATAGGCTGATAGAACAGGGAAAAGTACTGGTCAACGGCAGGTCTGCAGTGATGGGACAGGCGGTGACAACGGAGGATGAGATATCCGTGAACGGCAAGCTCCTGACCGGGCGTGATGCAAACGTAGTACTGGCCTATTACAAGCCTATCGGAGTGACTTGTACGGAAAAAGATGTCCATGCGGAATATAAAATAACAGATATGATTGATTATCCGGTGCGTGTCACCTATGCGGGACGACTGGACAAGGATTCAGAGGGCTTGCTTCTATTGACCAATGATGGTGATTTGATTCATGCTATGATGCGTGGTGCCAATTACCATGAAAAAGAGTATGTGGTAAAGGTGGATAAAGAAATAACGGCTGATTTCCTATCCCGTATGGCAGAAGGAATCTATCTGAAGGAACTTGATATCACGACCAGAAAATGCAGTATTACTCAGACGGGAAAATATACCTTTCAAATCATTCTGACCCAGGGACTCAACAGACAAATTCGCAGAATGTGCGCCGCTTTAGATTATCATGTGCGCAGCCTGAAGCGAATCAGAATTATGAACATCACTCTGGGACAACTGAAATACGGTACCTATCGCAAAGTGAGCGGTGAAGAGTTGGAGCAGCTATATCGTGATGCAGGAATGCAGCGATGACAGGAGAACTGTCACGGACAAGAGTAAGAGCAAACAGAAAGTGAGTACATCCATATGCAGTCACAAAAAGCGGAGCGCATCAAATACCTTGTGGATGTGTTAAATGAAGCATCGAAGGCGTACTATGCTCAGGATGAAGAAATCATGAGCAATTACGAATATGATAAACTATATGATGAATTGAGAAGTCTGGAGCAGGAGACGGGGGTTGTACTGACCAACAGTCCCACAGTCAATGTGGGATATGAAGCGGTAGACGAGCTGCCCAAGGAACGACACGAGAGTCCCATGCTTTCTCTGGATAAGACCAAAAGCCGAGAGGAGCTGCGCGACTGGTTGCAGGGTAATCCTGCAATTCTCAGCTGGAAGTTGGATGGACTAACGATAGTACTTTCGTACCGTGATGGAAAACTTGCAAAAGCAGTGACCCGCGGAAATGGGGAGATTGGTGAGGTAATCACTAACAATGCCCGCACTTTCCGAAATCTTCCTCTGACCATTTCCTATCAAGGAGAGCTGATTCTGCGGGGCGAAGCGGTTATCAGCTATTCTGATTTCGAGAGAATCAACGGGGAAATATCGGATGCGGATTCGAAATACAAGAATCCGCGAAATCTCTGCAGCGGTTCTGTAAGACAGTTGAATAATGAGATTACTGCCAAGAGAAATGTGCGATTTTATGCCTTTTCCCTGGTGAAGGCAGAGGGAGCAGATTTCCATGATTCCCAGACAGAACAGATGAAATTCCTGCAGGAACAGGGATTTGAAGTGGTAGAACATGTGCTGGTAACGGAAGACACAATTCTGGATGCTGTGAATGATTTTGAAAAGAAAATTGAGACCTATGATATTCCTTCTGACGGACTGGTATTGTCTTATGAGGATATTGCATACGGTAAATCTCTGGGACGTACCGCAAAATTTCCACGACATTCCATCGCCTTTAAATGGGCAGATGAATTGCGGGAGACCATACTCAAGGAGATAGAATGGAGCGCCAGCCGTACCGGACTCATCAATCCGGTGGCAATCTTTGAGCCGGTGGAACTGGAAGGCACTACAGTAAGCCGTGCTTCTGTACACAATATCAGTATTGTGCGGGGACTGGAGCTGGGAATCGGTGACCGGATTACCGTGTATAAGGCAAACATGATTATCCCACAGATTGCGGAGAATCTTACCAGAAGCAATACCTTGGAGCTTCCCAAGGTATGTCCTGTCTGCGGCCAGCCCGCACAAATCAAACAGATGAATGAAGTGCAGTCTCTGTATTGTGTGAATGAGAGCTGCCCGGCGAAGAAGATTAAATCATTCACGCTTTTCGTGAGCCGTGATGCCATGAATATAGATGGTTTGTCCGAGGCTACTCTTGAGAAGTTTATTGACAGTGGTTTCATTCATGAGTACGCGGATTTGTTCCATCTGGATCGCTATAAAGAGGAAATCATTCAGATGGAAGGCTTCGGAGAAAAGTCTTACGGAAGGCTGTGGGAAAGTATCAATCAGGCCAGAAATACCACCTTACCCAGAGTGATCTATGGGCTGGGAATTGCTAATATCGGTGTGGCGAATGCTAAGATGCTTTGCAAGCATTTCGGTTATGACCCGGAGCGGATGATAAATGCAGACGTGGAGACCTTAAGCGCAGCGGAAGGTGTAGGTGAGGTCATTGCTACGGCTTACGTGGATTATATGCAGGACACGGATAATCTGCGGAAACTGGAACATCTGTTGCAGGAATTGAAGATAGAGGTTCCAAAGGTGGATGCCGACAGTCAGACGCTTGCGGATATGATTTTTGTCATTACCGGAAGCCTGTTGCATTTCGCCAATCGAAGCGAATTGAAGGAATTGATTGAACAGAAGGGTGGTAAGGTGACCGGCAGTGTCACAGGCAAGACTACCTGCCTGATTAACAATGACAGTACGTCCGTTTCCTCGAAGAACAAGAAGGCCATGGAATTAGGGGTCGATATCCTGACGGAGGATGAATTCTTGGAGAAATACGGAATTGAACCGGTGTAGGTGCCGGTCTGGAGGAGGAAATGAAAAATGCCAATTAAGACACAAAGTGATTTGCCTGCAAAGGAAATATTGGAATGTGAAAATATATTTGTGATGGATGAAAACCGTGCACTGCATCAGGATATCCGTCCCCTGCAGGTGCTGATTCTGAATAATATGCCTATCAAACAGGATACAGAGCTGCAGCTGTTGCGGGCATTATCCAACACACCCCTGCAGATTGACGTGACCTTTATGACGGTGAAGAGCCATGTATCCCTTAATACCTCTGCCAGTCATCTGAACAAATTCTATATTACGCTGGATGACATTAGCGACCGTAAATTTGACGGAATGATTATCACGGGAGCTCCGGTGGAGGATATTTCCTTCGAAGAAGTGGACTATTGGGAGGAGACCTGTGAGATTATGGACTGGGCGGAAACTCACGTAACCTCCACTATATACATATGCTGGGCAGCCCAGGCGGCATTTTATCATTTCTACGGTATCAATAAGGCGCAATTGCCACGGAAACTGTTCGGTATCTACGAGCATAAGGTGTCCAATCGCAAGATTCCCTTGGTGAGAGGCTTTGATGATGTTTTTCTGGCACCTCACAGCCGGCACACTGAGACTCCTGCGGCTGACATTCATGCCTGCGAGGAACTTACGGTGCTTGCGGAGTCGGAGAAGGCAGGTGTATTTCTTGCTATTGCGCAGGACGGTAGGAAAATTTTCGTAAACGGACATCCCGAATATGACAGATATACCCTGCAAAACGAGTATCTGCGTGACAAAAATAAAGGCTTGGACATTCAGCTTCCCTACAATTATTTTCCGAATGATAATCCGGAGGAGAAGCCTCTGCTTCAGTGGCGTTCTCACAGCAACAACCTATACAGTAACTGGTTGAATTATTACGTATACCAGGCAACCCCCTATGAACTATAGTAAAATAACAGAAATAAAAAAGGTCAGCTTAATCGTCGTGTGCGGTTAAGTTGGCCTTTTATAATGGCTGGTCATCATCAGAGGGTATATATCGTGCTAATCCTGCTAAATCGCAATGTAATATTCTGCATAAATCGTTTAGAGTCGTAGTAGTCATCGGCTTGTTCTTCCTTAATTTATCAATTGTTGCACTGGATATATGGTGCTTGGCAATCAGAGAGTAGGTTGTTTCCTCGGATTGCTTCAGGGTTTCCCAAAATGGAGAATAATCAATCATATGGAACGCCTCCTTTTAAATAGGTGTACCTAAAATGATTTTATTTTATTGCCATTTACTTGACTATAGTCATTAAAGTGACTATAATGAAATAGGTTTTTATATTTTGAGAGGTTATGACGGAAAATGGGTTATTTTGATATGCATTCGCATATTCTGCCACAGCTGGATGATGGGGCAAAAAATATAGAAGAAACCTTGAACATGCTTCATATAGCATACCGGGAGGGAATTACACATATCATTGCCACCCCCCATTATAGGTCGGGGCGTTACCCTGCTGATGCAAGGAAGCTTCGTAATACTTTACATAGGGTACAGCTTGCAGCGAGAGAACGGAATATTCCGGTCACCCTGTATGCCGGCAATGAGATATTTTACAACAGTGAGCTGGAAGAAAAGCTTCAATCAGGTACGTTGTGCACCATGAACGGAACCCAATATATACTCATTGAGTTTTCCCCCATGGAAAGATATTTATACATCAGGAATGCCATGGAGGACCTTCTTGGAATGGGATATTTGCCGATTCTGGCGCATGCGGAGCGCTATCAATGCCTGTGTCAGGACATCTCCTTTTTGAAGGAGCTGAAGGCCATGGGGTGCGAACTTCAGGTCAATGCGGGAAGTGTCACCGGAGACAATGGCTGGAAGGTGAAACGTTTGGTCAGAAGACTTTTGAAGGAGGAGCTGGTTGATTATATTGGTACGGATGCTCACAATACGGCGGGACGCAAGCCTGCAATGAAGAAATGTGCAGCGTATCTTTACAGAAAATGCGGACGCTCATACGCGGAGGCGTTGCTTTACGGCAATGCAAAGAAACGTATGACTTAAGCAGACAGAATAGAATGAAGAAACAATAGGAGAACAGAAATGCAGAACACTAATACGGAAGATGTCATAGAAATTGATTTGCAGGAATTATTCGGACTTCTGCTGCACTGGTTGTGGCTGATTGTGCTGTGCGGACTGGCAGTCGGACTTGCTGGCTATGGAATCAGTAAATTTGTCATTACCCCTCAGTATCAGTCGACCACAAAGGTATATATCCTGAATAAACAGGATAACAATACACTAACCTACAGTGATATGCAGCTGGGAACCCAGCTGACTAAGGACTACGCCCAGCTGATTAAGGGTAGGGATGTGCTGGAGCCTGTAATTGCTACCTGCGAGCTTGATGAGAGCTATGACTCCTTCGCGCGACGCGTGCAGGTGGAGACTCTTACGGATACCCGTATCATAGCGATTACGGTGGAGGATCCTAACCCCGCTATGGCACAGATGATTGCTACGGAAATCAGAAAGGTAGCCTCTGAGCATATCAAGAATGTTATGGACATTCAGGCTGTTAATGTGGCGGAGGCAGCCTATCTTCCCACAGAGCCTACAAGCCCAAGCGTTCTGAAATGGACGGGAATCGGACTTTTGCTCGGTGTATTTCTCTGTGCAATGATTCTTGTAATCCGTTTCCTTGTGGATGATACGATTAAGACCGGTGATGATGTGGAGAAGTATTTAGACCTCAGTACGCTGGCAATGATTCCGCTCATGGAATCGGAGGAAAAACATAAGCACAAGAGGAAGACCGGTAAAGTGCCGCAAAGCATTGACGAATCCCAATTACAGGAGGATTCCTTAATGGTGGAAGAGCTGGAGGAGGAACCCGATACATTCCCGGCTGACAAGGAGGAGAGATAAATGCAGAATATCGAGTTAAAGGAAAGTGAGCTTGACTTCCGCAGTAGGGAGGCATTTAAAACTCTTAGAACCAATATTGATTTTTCGGGGGAGGATGTAAAGGTTATCTGTATCACCAGCTGTACCCCCAATGAGGGGAAAAGTAATATCTCATTTGAGTTGGCGAAATCCTACGCACAGATGGGCAAGAAGGTTCTGCTGGTAGATGCGGATTTACGAAAATCCGTTATGCGTCAGCGTCATAAAAAGGGTAAGGTGAGACTGGGACTGGTAAATTATCTTGCCGGGAAGGTTCCCTTTGATGAGGCATTGTGCTGTACGGACATCAAGAGACTTTATATGGTTTTCTCCGGACCGGTGCCGCCCAATCCCAGTGAACTTTTGGGAAATCGTCGCTTTGAAAGAATGATAGAAGAGGCTCGCTCGGAGTATGACATGATTATCATAGATACTCCGCCCTTGGGAAGCGTTATTGACACCGCTGTAGTATCCAAGTACTGTGACGGAGCGGTCATTGTCATTGCCAGCGGAAGCGTCAGTTATCATTTTGTGCGTAAGGTCAAGGAACAGCTGGATGTGACAGGCTGCCGGATTCTGGGATGTGTCCTGAACAAGGTGGATATGTCCGGTAAGGGCTACTATGGTAAATATTACGGTAAATACTATGGCAAGTATTATGGTAAATACTACGGAAATTATGGAATCGAAGACTAATCCCGGGCGATATATAGTCTGAAATAATGAGATAAGAAGCATGAAGGAAAAGAAACGGAAATACAACAAAACAGCGTTAATCATATGTGCCTGCTTTATGGCGGGCGCAGCTGTTGCAGGAGGAGTCTGGGCATTTCAAATATTCCGGCAGACGCATGCAGAAGAACAGCTGGAACAGCTGGCAGAGCATACCGACCCCAATGCAGAATTAAAGGAACCACAGTTTGCGGAAATTGTTCCCGTGGAGCTGCCTGAGGAGACGCCGGCGACGGAGTCGGAGACAGATCCAATAGAGCGTTTCAAAGAGATGGGTATCCCTATCCCGGAAAAGGTGATAGACTTTACGGATTTGCAGACCAATACCAACAAGGATATCTATGCGTGGATTTATATCCCGGACAGTAAAATTGATTATCCTGTAGTACAGCATCCGCAGGATAACTACTACTATTTGAACTATAACCTGGACGGCAGCAAGGGATATCCCGGCTGCATCTATACGGAGAATTACAATGCCAAGGATTTCTCAGACCCAAATACAGTAATCTATGGTCACAATATGAAAAACGGCAGCATGTTTGCCGGTCTGCACAGGTTTGAGGATAAGGAATACTTTGATTCCAATCGCTACATCTATATCTACACCCCTGAGGAGCTTCTGGTGTATGAAATATTTGCGGCATATGAGGCATCCAACGAGCACATTTTGTACAACCATGATTTCACCAATGAGATTGTATATTCCGTGTATTTGGATGAAATATTCGACACCCGCTCCATGGTATGCAACCTGCGTGAGGATATGGAAGTGACTGCTGAGGACAGAATCATTACCCTGTCCACTTGTATTGCAAATAAACCAAATAACCGCTATCTGGTACAGGGAGTGTTGCTGAATGAAGATTAATGCAAAAATCTACAGAGCTATCATCAAAATATTGACGTTCGTTGTTGTGCTGGTGGTTTTGGCAGTGGCGGTCTTTCTTGTGATGCAGATTGCAGGCAAAAGCAGACTCTACGGAAGCAGTGACAGCGCCAGACCGGATTTGAGCAATTCTTCGCTTGCCGAGGTGGTGGAGCAGGAGAGTACAGAAGAAGGATTAACAGAAGGCAACCAAGAAGAATTCTATGAATGGCAGGAGGGGGATGTGCGCTATGAGGGCACCATCTACCGTTATAACGAGGATATTCTGACCTTTCTGTTCATGGGCGTGGACAAGGAGAGTGAAGTCAAGGCCGTAAAGGACGGAATCACCGGTGGACAGGCAGACAGCCTGTTCCTGCTGGTTTTAAATCCTGAGACGAAGACCGCATCTGTAATCGGCATTCCCCGAGACACCATGACAGAGGTGGATGTTTATGATGAAAAGGGCTCCTATCAGGGGTCTGATACCAGACAGATATGCCTGCAGCACGGATATGGTGATGGTATGGAGCTCAGCTGCGAACGCACCGTTACCACGGTATCGGAGCTGTTCTATAATCTTCCCATCCATGGATACTGTGCGGTCAATGTAGGGGCTATTAAGCTTTTGAATGATGCTGTCGGCGGTGTGGAGGTGACAGCTCTTGAGGATGTGGCAAACAGTGACATCAAAGCAGGTGATGTACTTCATCTGATGGGGGATGAGGCCTGCGAATACATCAGAAACAGAGACATTACAGTGCATTATACAGCAGAGGGGCGTCTGGAGAGACAGAAGCAGTATCTGCTCGCCTATGCTGAAAAGGTCAAGGAAATGATGAAAACGGATATTACCTTACCGCTGACCTTGTATAAAACCTTGCATAAATATATGGTGACCGATATCACAGCAGATGAAATCAGTTATTTGACCACTCAGGTTGCCGACTATCATTTCTCCGGTGAGAACATCACCTCGCTGACGGGAGAGGTGAGCATTGAGCACAGGTTTGAAGAATTCTACCCGGATGAGAGAGCGCTTTATGAGCTGATTCTGGATACCTTTTATGATGAGGTGAATGGAAATGGTATGAAGCCGTGAGGCTTGATATAACCACATGTAATTATGAGGAAAGGAGGAGAAAATCCAATGAAAAAGAGAGTTTTGAGTGCAATTGCACTTGCTATGGCATTGTCCATGACCTTCGGCATGACCGTATTTGCTTCCAACAACAGCTCTCCCGGGACTAATGAGACCAAGAGTGATGCTATGACCTTTGATCCGATAGCATCCGGTAACGCTACCGTATCAGAAGGCGAAAAGGCTTCTTTGGAAGCAGAGGCAAATGCTGTACTTGCAGTGATTGTCGGAAAGCCTGACAATGCGACTCTGGGAAGTCTTACAGCTGAAGAATTAAAGGATGCTAAAACAGTAGCAGCCAAGGTTGCTGAGCTTAAGGGCATTTCTAATGCAGACATTAGTGTATTAGCTGCAGCTGATATTGATATTTCCGGTTTCAGCGGTGGTTCTTTCACGATTACCTTGAACAAGGCAATAGACCCGAATGCGAAGCTTATGGTTCTTCATTTGAACGGTAATAAGTGGGAGCCCCTGAGAATTTTGGTGGGAGCTGACGGAAAGACCATCACTGTGTATGCAGACAGCCTGTCTCCTATCGTATTTGCTGAGGTGAAGGCAGGTCAGACCTCCAACGGAGGAAGCCAGACTCCTGCAGCAACTCCTGCAGAGTCCACTCCTGCAGCAGCTCCTGCTGAGTCTCCTAAGACCGGCACTGTTGCTTCTACAGCAGGCATTATGGCTGCTATCTGCCTCGCAGGCGCAGCTGTCAGTGTAAAGAAGGCTCGTAAAGAGGACTAATTTATAAATTTATCAGAATTATCAGAACGAAATTTATTTCGATTAATCATGCATGATTAATTAAAAGGACGGACTTGTCCGTCAAAGTGTAATACCTTATAGCATGTGGTTTATCATCCTCCCCCGGGAGGGGAGGATGATAATAAAAATACAAGTGAAAAGACAGGTGAACGTGGATGGAAAGGAAAAATATCACAAAGAGTGCGAGACTATTGTTGACGGTATGGAATGTGGGACTCTTTGGGGGGATTTGGTTGGTATTTTATGGAAAATACACCTTTGAGACCTACACACTGTTAGGTAGTATAGTGACAATCCTGTTTTTTTATATTGTATATAATGCATTCTGTAATCTTTATAAGGCATTTCGATTTGCTTCCTCCTCCATTGGGGAGACAGTGTTTTCACAGTTTATCGCCTTTGGAATTACGGATTTGTTGTTTTATGTGGAATGCTGCCTGATTTATAACAGGTATGTGAATATTTGGCCCGGGGTGGGAGTGGTGGCAGCACAGCTTGCCGGTACCGCCCTTATGGTTCTGGGTACCAAAAGATATTTCATGAAAAGTGTATCGCCGAAAAAGACCCTTTTGGTCTATGGGACGAAAATCCCTTATGAAGAGGCGGAGGCATTTCAGGAACGAATCCTCAAGAAATATGTCCATCTGTTCCAAATCGAAGCTGTAGAGAGTGAGGAGACGGATTGGAACAGACTGCAAAACTGTATTACGGAGAGCGATACCGTTCTCTTGTATGAATTATCCTATCGGAAAAGAGCACTCATTGTGGATTTGTGTATCGAACAGCGAAAGAATCTGTATTTTACGCCAAGAATTGATGATATTATCCTGCAGGGATGTACACCGAAGCATCTGTTGGATACCCCGCTTATGAAATACGATTATACCTATCGGGAAAATGGAAAATGTATCAGAAAGAGATGCTTTGATATTTTCTTCTCGTTATTGATGTTGATTATTACCTCGCCGATTATGCTGATTACAGCGATTGCGATTAAGATAGAAGACCATGGTCCCGTATTCTTCAGGCAGAAGAGATGTACCAGGGATGCAAAGGTATTTGAAATACTGAAATTCCGCAGCATGATTGTAGATGCGGAGAAGAATGGTGCAAGACCCTGTGCCGTAGGTGACAGCAGAATCACAAGGGTAGGAAAGGTCATCCGTGCAACCAGAATCGATGAGCTGCCGCAGCTTCTGAACATCCTCAAGGGAGATATGAGCTTCGTGGGTCCCAGACCCGAGAGAGTAGAGCACGTGGAGGAATATCTCAAGGAGCTTCCGGAATTCGCCAATCGCATGAAGGTAAAGGGCGGACTCACCGGCTATGCGCAAATCTACGGAAAGTATAACACCTCCGCATACGATAAGCTGCGCCTGGACATGATGTACATAGAAAATCAGTCCCTGATTCTGGATTTGAAAATCCTAATGCTGACCGTGCGAACCCTCTTCCAGCCGGAGGCCACGGAGGGCTTTACGGAAGAGAAGAGCCGGGAGATGAATGAGAATACGAAGAATGCTTCACAGGTGATAGAAATGGATGTAGCTGTGGAGGGATATACAGAACGTATGAAAATGATTCGATAAGTGGCAATTTTGTGTACCAAGATAGAGTACTTAGAGAATAAAGCGGGAGGAATACATGACTAGTTTAAAGTATAGTGTGCTGATGTCAGTTTATAAAAAGGATAAACCTAAGTATTTGTTAGAAAGCATTAATAGTATGTTAAAACAGACGAGCCTTCCGGATCAGATAGTAGTAGTAAAAGATGGAGAACTTACTAATGAACTTGATGAAATTATAGAATCATTATGTTGCGAACACGAGGGATTGTTTACCATTGTTACGCTACCCCAAAATGGCGGTTTGGGTAATGCATTAAATGAAGGTCTAAAATGTTGTAGAAATGAATTGGTTGCAAGAATGGATGCGGATGATATATCTCTACCGATGAGATGCGAAAAAGAATTGGCGATGTTTGAGCAAAATCCGGAACTGGTAATATGTGGTTGCAATCTTAATGAGTTTTATGGAAGTCCTGATAATGTACAGACTTCACGCGTGGTACCAGAGAGCTATGAAGAAATACGTTCTTATATGAAAAAAAGACAACCATTTAATCATCCCACAGTTATGTATAAGAAAAACTGTGTTTTGGAAGTTGGAGGATACGAGAAGTTAAAACGAAAAGAAGATTTTGACCTATTTTCAAGAATGATAATGCATGGATATTATGCAAAGAATATAGGAGAATCCTTATACTTATATAGAGCCAACGAGGATAATTACAAACGAAGAAAAAGTTACACTAATTTTAAGAGTGCAGTTTATGTATATTGGAGGCATTATTCCAGAGGGGGATGCTCTTTGGGAGACTTAGCTGTTGTTACAATGGCAGAGTTTGTTTTTTTTGTTATGCCTACCGCAATAGTAAAGAAATTGTCTGATACGTTTTTGAGAACACAAATATAAGATGAATGCTTTCGAATTGTGTGTAAATGTTTTAAATACATACAGTCCTTGGAGAGGGACTATAAACACTACTACTTTATAATACAAGGAATGTGTGATAATTAACTTCCTAATTGTCATATAAGTGATGAAATGATAATTGCAATAATGACTTTATATCATCCGACTCATAATACAGTATACAATGTTGCAAATATTAGTGAGCAAGTAGACAAAATAATATTATGCGATAATAGCAATGTGTCAAACGAAGAATTGTTTGAAAATATGACCAAATGTGTGTATGTAAGTTCGCAAAGAAATCTTGGGCTTTCAGTAGCATTTAATAATATATTGATGAATCCAGATAAATATCTTATCAATGATGATGATTTTATTATTTTCTTTGATCAAGATTCTAAATTGCGAGATAATCATATTACAAACATGATTGAGGAGTATGAAAGGTTAAGTGAAGCGGGAATTAACGTTGGATGTATGGGCCCCGTTTATTTCAATAAAACCAGTAATTCATTAGAGATACAAAAAGCAAAAAAAAATCTTTCTGCGCAGTCGTTTAGTGTCAAAAGTATCATTACATCTTCTATGATGTGTAAATATTCGAATCTAAAAGCTATTAATTTTTGGAATGAAGAAATTTTTTTGGATTTGGCGGATTGGGATTTGTGTTGGAGATTTATTGCAGCTGGATACGCGTGTTGCGTGACTAAAGTTGCGGTACTAGAGCATGTGATAGGCGAATCAGAAAAAAAAATAGGATTAATAAAACTACGAGTAGGAAAGCCATTTAGAGAATACTATCAAGTTAGAGACTGCTTGTATTTATTACATAAAAAATATACTCCAGTTAAATTTCGTGTGAGATTTTTAGAATTATTAACTATCAGAAGTTTAATTCATTTACTCTTTTTGGATAATAAAAAAGAAAGATTGGATTATATTAAACTTGGAATTAAAGATTATAGAAATAATGTACATGGTGCATTGGATAAGGTGTGTTGAGATATAACATGGGGAGATGGATTTGAGAATCAAAATTAGATTAAATAAAAACAAAGTACTAATTGGTATAATTTTTATAACATTCATTCTTGTATTATGGGCACCGACTACAAGTGGTTCAACGCTTGGATCCGATGTGCTTAAATCCGTAACTCGTATGCTATACTTTGTTTTAGCGATAGTTATTTTGTTAATGACGAAGTGGAAAAAGAAACGTACATTTTTGGATGGGTGCATAGCATTAACACCTCTAGTTAATTATCTTGTTCATGTAATATGGTCATATGATGGTAGAAGAGGTAGCGTATCAACGGCATTATTATGTTTGTTATTTGCATTGCAAAATGATGAGGTAAAAAAGAGTGTATATAAATGTATTAAATGGTTTCTGATAATTAATGCCATTGTTGGAATTATTTGCTATATTTCTTATTTTTTGAATATTGGTCTGCCTTATGATATTTTGCCTTATTATTCGCAAAGAAGAGGGCAATGGTATATAGATTATCATATTTGCTATTTGCACCGAGATGGACTTCAGGTTAGATTATGTGGTCTTTTTAATGAACCGGGATGGCTTGGAACATTTTTAGCATTTTATTTGTGTGCAGAAGATTTGAATTTCAAGAAAATATCGAATGTGATTATAGGTATTGCCGGTGTATTAACGTTTTCTTTAGCATATATTTTAATTCTTGTGATATATTTTATTCTGAAAAACATAACAAATTGGAAACGTTGTATACTGGTTGTATTATTTGCATTTTTATATATTTATGCTTTACCGAATATAGAGACGGGTAATGATTATGTGGACGAATTAATAAGTCGAATGGTTATAACCGAGGAGGGAGTTTTAGGAGACAATAGAACATCTATAGCATTTGATAACGTATATGATTCGTTTATCAAGAGTCAAGATGTTTTTTTGGGAAAAGGATATGGATATTCTCTCAGTATTATAGGAGGAAGTAATTTATCGATAAAAACAGATATAGTTGATTTTGGAATTATAGGAACGGTCTTGCTATATGCGCCGTTATTGTCATTATTGGTGTATAAATCAAAAAGGAATAAGAATGCAATTGTTTTTTTGGCTTGTGCAGCTATCAGCCTATATCAGCGCCCATGGTTGTTTGAAGTATCTAACTTTATGCTTGTGCTAGGAGCGGTAGCTTATCTTACAGCAAAGAATTCAGAAGATGATAGTGCTATGAATAGTGTACAAGCTATATGACGAAGGTGATGGTATGGAGCAGGGACAAATAAAGATTGTACGACAGATAAAAAGAAAGATTCAGAGTATAATTATTACAAAAAAAAGTGATAAAATATATGCCTCCCAGTCAGAAGAACAGTTGCAATTATGCAAGAAAGAACTGGCACGATGTACATGTTTGTTTATTACCCATGCTCAGGGTGGTGGGACATATTCATTTGAAAAAGAGAATTTTGGAAAAAACAATAACTTGGTTGTGTTGCGAAGACTACATTATAGTTTTATGGAGGAGTTATATTATCGCCTAGAACTGTGTGATCAAGAAGGGAGGGAGTTGCGCTACATTATAAAGTGGAGCGAAGTCCGAAATATTTTTGATAATAACTTTGATACAATTATTGTAAATTCTTTGGTGACTTATCAATACTATCAAGAATTGCTTAGACTAATAATAGATTATCGGTGTGCACATTCAAATTGTGTAGTTAAATATTTTGTTCATGATTTTCATGCAGTATGTCCAAATGTAAACCTTTACAAGAATAGTGGATATTGTAATCTTGAGTGTGAGAAACAACAGTGTAAATTAAAAATAGGAACAAAGTCCGTACATATTGACGACTGGAGAAAAAACTGGGCTGCTTTTTTGGAGATGGTAGATGAAATTCGTTGCTTTTCCGAGTCTTCCAAAGCAATTCTTCAAAAAGCATATCCTAAGCTAGACAATAAAAAAATCACAGTAAAACCTCATGATACTTCTTATTGTACGTATAGTCCTATAACAAACATGGAGGATTTACCACTATGCGTTGGTATTGTAGGTGCTATTACATCCGATTCGAAGGGAAAAAGTGTAGTTTCAAAAATTATACGTTGCTATGGACATGAAATACCGATTCGTATTATTGGAACAAAAGCATGGAGGTATCGCATATTTCGTAAAAAGGTAAAATATCTCGGATCTTATAAGCGCGATGAATTAAGAGAAATTCTTAAACGAGAAAAAGTAACATTCGTTGTATTTCCATCGCTCTGTCCAGAGACATTTTCTTATTTAATTTCTGAACTTATGGCAATGGATATTCCTATTGTATGTTTCAACTATGGTGCACAGGCAGAGAAAGTAAGCAAGTATCACAAGGGAACTGTGTGTGCAAATGTAGATGAGATGTGTATGGTAATTGAAAAAATACAAAAAGAAGGTGTGGTGTGCTGAAAATTGAAAATTGGTATTTTAACATTTCATTTTGCATATAACTATGGAGCAATGTTGCAGACATATGCATTAAAAACATATTTTCAGAAATTGGGACATGAAGTCAGGGTTTTGCCTTACTTTCCGGTGCATTTTATGGCACAGTACTCGATTAGTCCATTTGTTAAAGATATATCCATTAAGCGAAGAATACGTAATTTTCTTTATTATTTCAGAAAGGTGCCTCAAGTAAAGTGTTTCGAACAGTTTAAAAAAGAGAGTATTTATGGTGATAAGGGAGGCAACGTAGAAGAAGTTTGTGACATAAAGAAGCTGCAGAAATATTGTGATGATTTAGATTTGATAGTGTATGGAAGTGATCAGATTTGGAACGACAGGATTACGCGTGAGGATTCAATATATTTTGGAGCAGAATTGAATGCAGTCAAGATATCTTATGCTGCCAGTATGGGTACTCAAGATGTCTCTCAGACACAAATTGAGTACATAAAAAGTTTTTTGCCCCAGTTTAAATCTTTATCGGTAAGAGAACCTGCTGCAAAAAGCGTTATAGAGGGTAATATTGATAAGGTGGTTGCGGTTGTATGTGATCCTGTATTCCTTTTAGAAAAAACTGATTGGGAAAAAATAGAAGAAGAGATTAAAATAGATGCCCCCTATATGTTGCTCTATATGTTGGAGAACGATGTGAAATTGCTTAACATCGCAAAGAGTTATGCTGAAGAAAAAGGATTAAAAATATATGAAGTACATCCAACGTTGGAACTAAAACAGAAAGGAACAAGGCTGTTAAAGAAAGTAGGACCGAAAGAATTTTTGTTTTTGGTTAGACATGCAGAATATGTATGTACAAACTCGTTTCATGCTGTTTCATTCAGTGTTATTCATAGGAAAAAACTCATCCATATTCCCAATTCAAAATCACCGGAGAGAACGGTTACACTATTAAATAAGATGGGGATAGAGTCTTCGCACGATGGTGTATACATTGAGGATTTGAGTGAATATTTATATAATAATTTGGAAGATTTTACTGAAACATCAAAAACGTTTCTGAAAGAACTAATGCAGGAATGATTAATATGTGAATAGTAATGAAACGGAGCAATATGAAATCAAAACTTATTAAAAATATAACAACAGGATTTTGTGGACAATTTATAGCGATTATACTTGGTCTAATTGTGCCGCGTCTATTTATAACAAGTTATGGTTCTGATGTTAATGGTTTTTTAGGTACAATAACCCAGATATTCACATATGTTGCATTATTAGAGGCTGGGATTGGACAAGCTGCTAGAAATTTGTTATATAAGCCGTTTCATGAAAATGACACCAAGGGTATATCTGAAATTGCTTCGATAGCAGAATCGTATTTTAGAAGATTTACATTGGTGTATGGAGCAGGTGTTGTTGCGATTGCACTTATTTTGCCTTTTGTGCTCAAAACAAACGTTGATTATCTTACGATTGAATTAGTTGTTTTGTTAGAAGGAATGTCCGGTGTTATTTCATTCTATTATGTGGAAACACCATCTATTATAATTTGTGTTGATGGTAAAACATATGTTAATAATACCATTAGTATTGTAAATAAAATTCTAGGGTATGTCATAAAAATTATTATGGCATCTTTTGGCTGGAGCATTGTTCTAATGCAGTTTGCGTATTTTCTCGTAACGGTTGCCAAGGTGTTTTTTTATCGAATGTATTTCAAAAAAAATTATAGTTGGATACAAGTTAAGAAGACAGAGAAAAATATTAGACTTCAGGATAGAAATTCATACATATTAACGGAAATCTGTTGGACTATATTTTCCTCGACGGATATGATTGTTTTGTCTACATTCGTCAGCACTCAGCTTTCATCTGTATACAGTATTTATAACATGATTTTTTTAAGTATCTCTGTGCTGGTTAATTCAATTTACGCAAGTGTTAATTATTTACTTGGTTATTCCTATCATGAAAGTATTGAAGACTATTCCTATATGCACGATGCATTTAATTCAATTTTTCTAGGGATGATGACAGTTTTAATGGCTGTTTGCTACTGTTTAACAATTCCGTTTATAACTCTTTATACACAGGATGTCGCAGATATAAATTATATATATGGTTCATTGCCATTGATGTTTTGTTTGATTCAGTTGATTTCAGGGAGTAGGTACATTGGTGGAAATCTTACTGGTATTGCGGGATATGCAAAACAGACAAGTTACATTTCACTTATTGAAGCACTATTGAACCTTTTGCTTTCAATAGTATTTGTGCGTAGATATGGGATAGTAGGTGTTACACTGGGAACGGTTATTGCATTACCGGTTAAAGTTATATGGTGTACTTATATTTCTGATAAAAAAGTTATGAAGCGTTCATATCGGAAGTCTATATCCATTACGGGAATAAATTTTTTGTTCTTTTTTGGAGTGGTTTTTCTTTCAAAATTTTACCAACCGGTTATTGATTCCTATGTGGAGTTATTGGCATGGGGTGTGGGATTCACCTGTATATTTGGAGCGGTTGGAATGGGCTTGAACTTTGTGGTAAATAAAGATTGTTTGAGGATGATTAAAAAATATATATTGAAGAAGGCGGAGGATTGATTAGTGTGATGAATTGGCAGCATCCTAAAGTATATGCAGTAAGACATAAAGATGAAAACATACGAGAGGCTTCTCAATCAGGTGGTGGCTTTACAGCAATTTCTGATGTAATGCTGGAACAAGGTGGTGTAGTTTATGGATGTGTGTTGACGGATGATTTCAAGGCGGTTCATGTACGGGCAGATAATAAGTTCGGACGTAATCAGATGCGTGGTTCTAAGTACATTCAAAGTAAGATGGGGGATATCTATAAGAATGTGCAAGCGGATTTATTAAGTGGTCGTAAAGTTCTGTTTTCGGGGACATCCTGTCAAGTTGCCGGATTAAAGTCTTTTCTCGGTAAAGAGTATGATATGCTCTTTTGTGTCGATATCGTATGTCATGGTGTGCCAAGTCCGGTGGTATGGGATGCGTATATCAGGTGGCAGGAACAGAGGAATCATAGCAAAGTAGTGAAAGCAGATTTTAGAAATAAAAAAGACTTTGGTTGGAGAGAACATGTTGAATCCTTTTGGTTTGACAGGGGGAAAAAGGTAAGTAATCATATTTTTCGAAATTTATTTTATAGGCATATGATTCTCCGACCGAGTTGTTATGAATGTATTTATAAGTCTGTAATGCATCCGGGAGATATCACGATTGCTGATTATTGGGGGATTGAAAATGCAGCACCGGAACTGGATGATAACAAAGGTGTTTCACTGGTTTTGGTTAATAATGAGAAGGCAGAAATGCTTTTCGAGTCTTTAAAAAATGAGATTCTATGGAAAAATACCAGAATCGAAGATAGCATGCAACCACCCCTCGAATCGCCATTTCCAAAACCGGATGGAAGAGATAAGTTTTGGAAAGATTTTAGAAAACGAAATTTTAATTATATAGCTCATAAGTACGGAAGTGATGGTTTCATATACCGTATCAAATCAAAGATAAAAAGAATGCTTTATCTAATGCTGGAATGTAGATAAAGTAGTAAAATTGAGGACAGAATCAAGCGAGGAAAGCAGATGAGAGAGATACCGGTTTTATACAATAGAAAAGAAGAATGTTGTGGTTGTACGGCCTGTTATGCCATTTGCTTGAAAGATGCAATCTCTATGGTAGAGGACGAAGAGGGGTTTGAGTATCCACAGATTGATGAAAGTAAGTGTGTGAGATGTTACCGGTGTCTTAAAGTATGTCCGATTAAGACAACATTGAAGTGAGAAAAATTGCATACGATTCTGGTATCGAACATCCTTCATCGAATTCCGAATCAATGCGACCGTATCATTCCTCGTTATACTGTGTACAGATGATCATAGAACTTCTGGAGCTGTTCACACGGGATTCAACGATTTCTACAGGTTGTATGTTTCCTGTGTGTAAGCTTGGTTTTGCGATAGTATTCAATTGGCAAAAAGGAGAAAAAAAGTTCACGGTGTCATGATAACTTCCTAAAAGCACAATATCTTGCATAAGTGAGACGGATTAATGGGAATAAATACAAGATATTGTTTGGTGAAAATGACGACCCCAATTTTGTGACGACTTGAATCTATCTTGATATCGTTTGGGCGAATTGTTATAATGTCCACAAGAATCCTATTTGTAGGTTGTTCTATGTGAGACTTTGTCAGAAGGAGGTGAAATTGGATGATGACATTAACAAAAGAAGATTTAAATGCCATAGAAGGGCTTTTTACCGGAAAATTTGATGGAATTGACAGGCACTTTGAGAAGATAGACCACCATCTGGATGCGATAGACCACCATCTGGATGCGATGGACGAGCGTTTTGACAAGATGGATCAACGTTTTGATTCCTTAGAAAAGACAGTTACCGGTATTGATTTACGACTGGAGCATGTGGAAAGTGATGTTTCTTCGTTAAAGGTTGGGCAGATTCAAATGAATGATAGGTTGAACAGAATTGAGAAGAAGCTGGACGATACCTATATACTGGCTTTAGATAACTGGGGACAGATTGAAGAATCTAAAGGTCGTCTTGCATTGTTAGAGAGTTAACTGAGAACGATTCTGCAGATACATATATTCATGTCTTATTAAAGCATACTTCTATTCCGGGAGTGTGTAGTTCAAGGCGTTTCGCCTGTAAATATCCTATTTAATTACATGATTCGTGCGGGCATCTCCATACAAGATTATGTCTGCAAATATGCATTGTATGTATATTTATTCCATCTTGTCCATATACTGTAATATCGTTATTATTTTAAGGAGGCAGTATATGGCTAGAGGACAGAGAAAGACGTTGGAGGAGAAGATTTGCGCGAAGCAGGAGATGATTGCTGCGTTGCAGACCCGTATTGAATCGGAGAAACGGGAACTGAACGAATTGTATGAGGAAAAACGCAGAAAGGAATTGGAGGCAGTAAATGATTTAATCGCTGATGCGGGATTGCATCCTGCGGAGGTTGCAGAGGTTTTGCAGCAATACATTGCCGAACGTACCGCGAATGCATCATAGATACGGAAAATGCTAAATGATTTATGAAGAGTAAAACGGCAGTCAGCCAAGTGTAAATGCACTGTGGCAAGCTGCCGTTTTGTACGTCTGGCGGCGTGTGCCGCAAAACCGTGTTATTTTACCTTCTTCTGTGCTGTGGAAAGCATCAGTTTAATTCTGTTTAACTGGTTTACCTCGCTGGCACCGGGGTCGTAGTCGATGGCCACGATATTGGATTCGGGGTAAGCCTTGCGGAGGGCTTTGATAACACCTTTTCCTACAACATGGTTGGGCAGGCAGCCGAAGGGCTGTGTACATACGATGTTGGGCACGTTATCATGAATCAACTCAACCATTTCTCCGGTAAG
>CAZPRB010000001.1:35579-62246 GCA_964588645.1 uncultured Acetatifactor sp.
TACATACGATGTTGGGCACGTTATCATGAATCAACTCAACCATTTCTCCGGTAAGAAACCATCCTTCGCCGGTCTGATTGCCGATGGATACGATGGGTTCTGCAAACTCTACAATCTCTTTAATCGGAGTGGGAGGTGTAAAGTGCTTGCTTTTCTTAAATTCCTTCACTGCTGCGCTTCTAAGGAGATGTTCAATCGCCCAAATGCCCAGCGCGGACAGGCGGGCAGATTTTTTGCTGGTACCCAGATGCTCTGCTTTATAGACTTGGTTGTAGAAGCAATAAAGCATGAAATCAATCAGGTCGGGAACTACAGCCTCTGCTCCTTCTGCCTCCAAAAGCTCAACCAGGTGGTTATTGCCGGCAGGGGAGAATTTCACCAGAATCTCGCCTACGATACCTACACGTGGTTTCTTGATATCCTTGAGAGGTATCTGATCAAAGTCTCTGATAATCCGGCGGCATAAATGATTAAATTTATGTAGTTTGATATGCTTGGCAGATACGAATTCCTGTACCACCTTAAGCCATTTGGCATGAACGGCATCTACGCTGCCGGGAACCTCTTCGTAAGGGCGCATGCGGTACACACAGCGCATGAAGATATCACCGAACTCGGCACCAATCGCAGCACGAAGCCCTAAATCTGCATTGAGGTGGAAGCCGGGGTTGGTCTCAATACCGCCAAGGTTCAGAGAGATGACGGGAATCTGCTCCATGCCGGCTTTCTTCAGGGCTCTGCGGATGAATCCTACATAGTTGGTAGCACGGCATCCGCCGCCGGTCTGTGTCATGATGACTGCAGTTTTGTTCAAATCGTATTTGCCGGAGAGCAGTGCTTCCATAATCTGTCCTACCACAAGAAGGGAAGGATAGCAGGCGTCGTTATTGACATATTTCAGTCCCACATCAACAGAGTGCTTGTTATCGTTGTTCAGTACTTCAAAATTGTAACCGCAGGCGTTGAACGCAGGCTGCAGAATATCAAAGTGAATAGGTGACATCTGCGGACAGAGAATGGTGTAATTCTTGCGCATTTCCTCAGTAAAGGGAACCTTGTAAATTGCTTCCGAACGAAGGGTACGCTTTTTGTTTCTTTTTTCGCGAACCTTGATTGCGGAGAGCAGGGAGCGGATTCGGATTCTGGCAGCTCCCAAGTTGTTCACCTCGTCAATCTTCAGACAGGTATAAATCTTGTCTGAGCCGGAGAGAATATCGTTGACCTGATCGGTGGTAACGGCATCCAGACCGCAACCGAAGGAGTTTAACTGTATGAGATCCAGATTGTCCACAGTCTTAACATAGTTTGCTGCCGCATAGAGGCGGGAGTGGTACATCCACTGGTCGGACACAATCAATGGTCTCTCGGGTTTTCCTAAATGGGAGACGGAGTCTTCGGTCAGGACAGCGATATCGTAGGAGGTAATCATTTCAGGAATACCGTGGTTGATTTCGGGGTCCGCGTGATAAGGACGTCCGGCCAGCACAATACCGCGTTTGCCGGTTTCCTCCAGGTATTTCAGTACTTCTTCGCCCTTTTTCTTCATGTCCTCACGGGCATTGGACAGTTCGTTCCATGCGGCCCGGCAGGCAGAAGCAATTTCTGACGCGGGAATCTCAGTGAATTCCTTGGTCAGGGCGTCTGTGATGGTCTCCACACTCTTGAAGGACATGAAGGGATTGCGGAAGAGGATATCATCCTGCTTCAGCTCCTCCACATTGTTCTTGATGTTTTCAGAGTAGGAGGTGACGATGGGACAGTTGTAGTGATTGTTGGCACCCTCTACTTCATCTCTTTCATAGAATAAGGCAGGGTAGAAGATAAATTTCACACCCTGATTAATCAGCCACATGACATGTCCGTGAGCCAGCTTCGCCGGGTAGCATTCGGATTCACTGGGAATAGATTCGATGCCAAGCTCATAAATCTTGCGGTTGGAGAGAGGAGAGACTACCACACGGTATCCAAGCTTCGTGAAGAAGGTGTGCCAGAAGGGGTAGTTCTCGTACATATTTAAGACTCTGGGGATACCTACGGTGCCTCTGGGGGCTTTGTCTGCATCCAGAGATTCGTAGGAGAATATACGGTTCAATTTGTATTCAAATAAGTTGGGTACATGATTGGCATTTTTTTGCCCACCGATACCACGCTCGCAACGGTTTCCGGAGATGAACCTGCGTCCGCCGGAAAATTGGTTGATGGTGAGACGGCAGTTGTTGGTACAGCCTTTACATTTTGCCATGCTGGTCTCGAACTGTAAGGCACAGATATCCTCATAAGAGAGCATGGAGGTCTCATAACCTTCCTCGAAATGTTCTCTTGCAATCAAGGCAGCACCGAAAGCACCCATGATACCGGCGATATCGGGACGGATTGCTTCGCAGCCTGCGATTTTCTCAAAGCTTCTAAGGACAGCATCATTGTAGAAGGTACCACCCTGTACCACGATATTTTTGCCGAGCTCGGAGGCGTCGGATACCTTGATAACCTTGAATAATGCGTTTTTGATAACGGAGTATGCAAGACCGGCAGAAATGTCGGAAACGCTTGCACCTTCCTTTTGCGCCTGCTTAACCTTGGAATTCATAAATACGGTACAGCGGGTTCCTAAATCAATGGGATGTTCTGCAAACAACGCTGTCTGTGCGAAATCCTGTACGCTGTAATTTAAGGATTTGGCAAAGGTTTCAATAAAGGAACCACAGCCGGAGGAGCACGCTTCATTCAGCTGCACGCTGTCAACGGTCTGATTCTTAATCTTGATACATTTCATATCTTGTCCGCCGATGTCCAGGATGCAGTCTACTTCCGGATTGAAGAAGGCAGCTGCATAGTAATGGGCAACGGTCTCCACTTCACCGTCATCCAGCATAAAGGCAGCCTTCATCAAAGCCTCGCCGTAGCCGGTGGAGCAGGAGCGTACAATTTTCACACCCTCGGGAAGAAGGGAGTATATCTCCTTCAGAGAGCGGATTGCGGTCTTTAAGGGGCTGCCGTCATTACTGCTGTAGAAGGAGTAAAGAAGGGACCCGTCCTCGCCAACCAATGCAATTTTCGTGGTGGTTGAGCCGGCATCGATACCGAGGTATGCGTTGCCTTGATAGGTACTCAAATCGCCGGTGGTCACATGATGCTTGCCATGACGCTCCCGGAACGAATCATAGGCTGCCCGGTCTGCGAACAGGGGCTCCATACGTTCTACCTCGAATTCCATTTTGATATCGGAAGAAAGCTTATTCACCATTTCTTCCATAGTATAAGAAACCTCTTCCTTGGCATTCAGCGCGGAGCCGATTGCTGCAAAAAGGTGAGAATTGTCCAAATCAATTGTATGCTCTTCATCCAGCTTCAGGGTACGGATGAAAGCGGTTTTCAATTCCGAGAGAAAGTGGAGGGGACCGCCTAAGAAGGCTACATGTCCACGGATGGGTTTCCCGCAGGCAAGACCGCTGATGGTCTGGTTCACTACCGCCTGAAAGATAGAAGCGGAAAGGTCTTCCTTTGTGGCACCATCGTTTATCAGGGGTTGGATGTCAGATTTGGCGAATACGCCGCAACGTGCTGCAATGGTGTAGAGGGATTGATAGCTTTTAGCGTATTCATTCAGTCCTGCAGCATCCGTCTGCAGCAGGGAGGCCATCTGGTCGATGAAGGAACCGGTACCGCCTGCGCAGATACCGTTCATACGCTGTTCTACATTACCGCCCTCGAAGTAGATAATCTTGGCATCCTCACCGCCAAGCTCAATTGCAACATCCGTTTTGGGGGCGATTTCCTTTAGGGAAGTAGCCACTGCAATGACCTCCTGAGTAAAGGGAACTTCCAGATGGTTTGCAAGGGTCAGACCGCCGGAGCCGGTAATCATGGGATGGATTGTCAGATTGCCCAGTTTTTCATATGCTTTTTTTAACAGAGAGGCAAGAGTCTCCTTGATGTTGGCATAATGACGCTCATAGTCCGAAAACAAGAGCTTGTGTGCATCATCCAAAATAGCTATCTTCACGGTGGTCGAACCGATATCGATGCCCAGAGTAGCCTGATTATTTACTGAATCCATAATTTATGTACATCCTTCCTATATTTCAAACAAATGGTACGCATATAGTATGCGTTACGACATTCGTAGGTATTATACGCCACATATCGACAAATTGCAACGAGCAAAGGGATTAAAACTTTGTAAAAAAAATCTTAAAGTTGAATTGCTTGGTTTACTTATGGTGAGTGGAATGTTAAAATATATTCGTATGCACATTTTTGAATGACGGAGAAACAAAAATTATGAAAAAGAATAAATTTGAACAGAAGTTTGGAAAATATGCCATATCTAATCTGACACTGATATTAATTATTTGTTATGTGGTGGGATACGTGATACAAATGATAAATCCCAATATAGCTTTTTTTCTGACGCTGGATCCATATCAAATTCTGAAGGGACAGGTCTGGAGATTGTTTTCATGGATTCTGATACCGCCTTCATCCCTTGATATTTTCACAATTATCATGCTGATGTTTTATTATAATCTGGGTACGGTTCTGGAGAAAACCTGGGGAACCTACAGATATAATGTATATATTTTCTCGGGTATGCTGCTTACCGTTGTGGCAAGCTTTTTGTATATGGGAACCATGTTCTTGCTCGGGCTGCATCCGGAGGAGGCCACAGCTGTGTTCTTCTACACCTCCGGCGCATTCAGTACTTATTACATTAATCTGTCCATTTTTCTTGCTTTTGCAGTAACCTATCCGGACATGCAGGTGCTGTTGATGTTTGTGATTCCCGTGAAGGTAAAGTGGATGGCAATTTTGGATATTGTTCTGCTGTTATATGATATGCTGGTGGGAGGATTATCCATTAAATTTGCAGTCGGTGCTGCACTGGTGAATTTCGTGGTATTCTACTTATCCACCAAGAGCCTGTATCATATGAATCCGAAGCAGATGAAACGCAGGGCGGAGTTTAAGAGCGAGGTGAAGCGCAACAGCACGGTCGCGAAGCACAAATGTGCCATCTGCGGAAGAACAGAGGAGGATGACCCGTCGCTGGAGTTCCGTTTCTGTTCAAAATGCAACGGTAATTATGAGTATTGTCAGAATCATTTGTTTACCCATGAACATGTGAAGTGATTGGAAAGGAATTGAACGTATTATGAATAAGGAAGTAGTATTTGCACAGACGTTAGAAGAGGTAAGAACGCTGGCAAAGGAGCAGGGAAATTGCGTCAGTGAGGAACAGGTGAAGGAGGCATTTGCCAAGCTGGATTTGGACAATGAGCAGCTGCAGATGGTATTTGACTATCTGGTGAAGCATAAGGTAGGCATCGGCACTCCTGTGAATCCGGATGATTATCTGTCGGAGGAGGAACGTGATTATCTGCAGGATTATCTGGACGAGATAGCGCAACTTGCGGAGTATACGGAAGGTCAGATTCAAGCCTATACCATAGCAGCTATGGCCGGGGAGACTGATGCGCAGGCCAGACTGGTGGAGGTATACTTAAAAGATGTAGTGGAGATTGCAAAGCTGTATGCGGGTCAGGGCGTTTTTCTGGAGGATTTAATCGGAGAAGGGAACGTGGCACTTGCCCTGGGAACCGGCATGCTGGGAAGCCTGGAGAAACCGGAGGAGGCACAGGGAATGCTTGGCAAGATGATTATGGACGCCATGGAAGAGTACATTGCGGAAAACGTTGCCAATGAGAAGGCTGACCAGAAGGTTGTGGATAAGGTCAATAAGGTGATGGATAAGGCAAAAGAACTCTCAGAGGATTTACATCGGAAGGTCACTGTGGAGGAATTGGCGCAGGAGACAGGGATGTCTGTAAAGTCGATTCAGGACGCAATGCGGATGAGCGGGTTTCAGATAGAATACATTGAGTCGAGGTAGTTATGCAAAAAACGATTTATGAAGATAATAAATACAGCATGCAGGACACAAACAATTTGTATGTAGGTTCTAAATATACCCTGGAAGAGATTATAGATGAGGAAGAGATACCGTTTAAATTCCGCCTGATTGTGGAACGATATATTTTACCGGAGGCCGATTTACAGGATACCTTAGAGACACAGCTTTATTATTTGGAGGCCAAAAGCTTTCTTGTCAAAATCTATAAGCAGATAAAGGCTAAGGTGAAGATTCTGGTATTGGAAGAGAAGAAAACGCTTCTTGGCGGACGAAAGCAGCAGTATGTGACAAAGCTGGTGACGGTGGAAGAGCTGGCAGGAATGTCTGTGGCGGAGAAGGAAGCAAAGGGGCTTGTGGTTCAGGAATTGAAGATGAGTAAGCTTGCCCTGATGGCATTTTAGAGAAATTGATATGGATGAGGAGTATGAAACAGATATGAGAATAGAAGAATTGTCTTCCTACGAGGTGCTTGAAAAAAGAGAAATTGCAGATATCAAGAGTGTAAGCTATCTGTGCAGGCACAAGAAAACAGGAGCGAAGGTGGCTTTGCTTGAAAATGATGACGAGAACAAGGTTTTCTATATCGGATTCCGCACACCGCCTAAGAACTCTACAGGTGTGGCACATATTTTGGAGCATTCCGTGCTGTGCGGTTCCCGGGAATTCCCTGTTAAAGATCCTTTCGTGGAGCTGGTAAAGGGGTCTCTGAATACCTTTTTGAATGCTATGACGTATCCGGACAAGACGATATATCCCGTGGCAAGCTGTAATGATAAGGATTTTCAGAATCTGATGCATGTGTATCTGGATGCAGTGTTCTATCCCAATATTTACAAGAATGAGTCTATCTTCCGTCAGGAGGGCTGGCATTATGAGCTGGAGGGAGAAGAGGAAGAACTCAAGATTAACGGTGTGGTGTATAATGAGATGAAGGGAGCCTTTTCTTCGCCGGATGATGTGCTGGAGAGGGAGATGATGAATGCTTTGTATCCCCACACCACCTATGGCTGTGAATCCGGTGGCGACCCGGAGGTGATTCCGGAGCTTACTTATGAAGAGTTTCTTGATTTTCACAGGAAATATTATCATCCGTCCAACAGTTATATCTACCTGTATGGCAATATGGATATGGCAGAGAAGCTTGCTTTCCTTGATGAGCATTATCTGTCCGGGTTTGATGCCTTGAGTGTTGACTCCGAGATTGCAGAGGAGCCGGTATTCCTCACACCGAACCGAGTGGTGCGGGAGTATCCTATCAATGAGGGAGAGGATGAGGAGGAGAACACCTATCTTTCCGTCAACATGTCCGTTGGCAACAGTCTGGACAAGGAGTTGTATATTGCCTTCCAGATATTGGACTATGCTCTTTGCTCTGCACCGGGTGCCCCTTTGAAGCAGGCACTTGTGGATAAGGGTATCGGCAAAGATGTATACAGTATCTATGAAAACGGTATCAAACAGCCTTATTTCAGTGTGGTAGCAAAGGATACTTCTTTGGACAAGGAGGCTGAGTTCCTTGAGACTGTAGAGAGTGTACTTCAGGATATTGTAAAGAATGGTTTTGACGAGAAGGCACTTTTAGCCGGCTTGAATTATTATGAATTTAAATACAGGGAGGCAGATTTCGGCTCTTATCCCAAGGGTCTGATGTATGGTCTGCAGATGCTGGACAGCTGGCTGTATGATGAGTCGGAAGCCTTTCTTCATATTGAGGCAAATGCAACCTTCGCGGCACTGAGGGAAAAGGCGGGCACCGGTTATTTTGAAGGTTTAGTGGAGAAGTATCTCCTGAAGAATCCCCATCGCGCTGTGGTGATTTTAAAGCCTAAGACGGGTCTGCTGGAGCAGCAGGAGGAAGCCCTGAAGCGGAAGCTTGCCGGGATAAAAGCAGGCATGAGCCGGGAGGAGCTTGCGGAGGTCAAGGAGAAGTTCCGGATGCTGACGCAGTTCCAGGAGGCTGAGGACCGTAAGGAAGACATTGAAAAGATACCTCTTTTGAAGAGAGAGGATTTGAAAAAAGAGGCAGCAGGGTTTGTGAATGAAGAACGTTCCATCGGAGATACGCTGCTTTTGTATCACAATCTCTTCACCAACGGAATCGGTTATTTGAGATTGGTGTTTTCTCTGGATGACATTCCCGGGGAGTACTTCCCCTATATCGGTGTATTGAAAGGGTGTCTGGGACTGCTGAATACCGAACATTATCAATACGGCGATTTGTTTAATGAGATGAATTTGATTACCGGTGGAATGGCAGCTGTGAACAATGCGTATTCCTCCATCGAAAATCCGGATGCATGTAAGGTGACATTAGAATTAAAGACGAAGGTATTCTACAATAATCTGGAAAAAGCCATCGGGATGATGGGGGAGATTATGCTCACCAGTGATTTTACGGATACCAAGCGTCTCTATGAGATTCTGGCAGAGGGTAAATCCCGTATGCAGGCACAGATGATGTCCGGCGGTCATAGTGTAGCAGCCGGTCGCGCCATGTCCTACGGAAGTGTATCCGGTGTGTTGAGTGAGGAATTGTCAGGTGTACCCTTTTATCGTCTGATAGCTCGTCTGGAAGAACATTTCGAGGAGGAGAAGGAGGCACTTGTAGCAAAGCTGCAGATGCTTGCTAAGATGATTTTCCGCAAGGAGAATCTGATGGTGGATTTCGTGGGAGAGGAGCAGACCGTGGAGAGTCTTATCCCGCCTGTAGAAGCACTGAAGGAAAAACTATATACCTGTCCTGTGGAAAAAGCACATTATGTGCCGGAGGTAGTGAAGAAAAACGAGGGACTTATGACCTCCGGTCAGGTACAGTATGTATGCCGTGCCGGCAATTTCCGGAGAAAAGGACTTCCCTATAAAGGAACACTCAGGGTGCTGAAAGTCATGATGGGCTATGAATATCTGTGGGTCAATGTGCGCGTAAAGGGCGGTGCCTATGGATGTATGTGTAATTTCGGCAAATCCGGTGAGAGTTATTTTGTCTCCTACCGTGACCCGAATCTGGGCAGAACCATCGAAACCTACGAAAAGGCGGCTGAGACCATTGCCTCTTATCAGGCGGATGAGAGAACGATGACACAGTATATCATCGGGGCAATCAGTGATTTGGATATTCCTTTGAATCCTGCAGCAAAAGGATTGCAGTCCTTGAGTGCTTATATGACCGGACTGACAGAGGATATCCTGCAGAAGGAGAGAGATGAGATACTGGCAGCAACGGCGGAGGATTTGCGGGGATTGTCCGAATATATCAGAGCATTTATGGAGGAGAACCTACTCTGTGTGGTAGGTAACGCCAACAAAATAAAAGAAGAACAAAATAAATTTATGATTTTAGAGAACCTTTTTGCGTAAAATCCGTTTTATAGAGTGAAGAAGATACAGATAAGTTTTGTTTACACAGGGAGGAAAAATTATGAGATGGTTCAATGAGGGACACATGAAAAAGGCAGCGGCAATATTACTGGCGGGGTGCTTGGTTGCGACCTGGACCGGCTGCGGAGGTAAGTCCGATGGATACCGATATTCCGTTGCAGATGCTGCTTCGGCTGAGATGAATACCAGTGCATCCTTTGATGTAGGTGGCTCTTATGTGACGGAAGAGGCGGCTGCGGGAACAGAAATGAAAGAGGTGGAGGAGAACACCGTAGAAGTCAATGACAATGCGGCAAACACCCAAAGCGAACGTAAGCTGATTAAGACGGTTGACTTGAATGTGGAGACCAAAGAGTTTGACAAGATGATGACTGCTTTAACCGAGCAGGTGGACGTTTTGGGTGGCTACATTGAGAACATGGAGACCTATAACGGCAGCTCATATGCAAGCTATCGCAATACCAGAAACGCCAATATGACGATTCGCATTCCCAAGAATCATCTGGATGGATTTCTGGAGACGGTATCCGGTATCGGCAATGTGGTGCGGAAATCTGAGTATGTGGAGGATGTGACTTTGGCATACGTGGATTTGGAGAGCCACAAGAATGCCCTGCGCACGGAACAGACAAGACTTCTGGAGCTTTTGGAGAATGCCGGCAGTATGGAGGACATTATTGTCATTGAACAGCGTCTCTCCGAGGTAAGATATGAACTGGAGAGCATGGAATCCCAGCTTAGAACCTACGACAATAAGGTGGATTACAGCACGGTATATCTGAATGTTAATGAGGTGAAGGAGCTTACTCCGGTTGTGGAAGAGACAGTTTGGGAGCGTATGCTGAATGGCTTTATGAGCAGTTTGTCTGATATCGGCGAGGATGCAAGAGAGTTCGGTATCTGGTTTGTAGTACATATCCCTTATATGGTTATCTGGGCTGTTATCATTGTGATTATCGTGGCTGTGCACAAGAAATTACGCAAGAACAGGCGCGCGCGTAAGGCTAAAAAGGCTGCACTTAAGAATGCGGCAGAGGATGTAGCACCACAGATAAATGATGTGCCGCAGAAAGAGGAAACGAAAAAATAAGCACAATAGGTGCAGCGGAACAGGAGAATATATACAATGAAAGAAATTCCTTCTTTTAAATCTGGATTTGCGACGTTGATAGGAAGACCTAATGTGGGGAAATCCACCCTGATGAATTATCTGATTGGTCAGAAAATAGCCATTACCTCTAATAAGCCCCAAACCACCAGAAACCGGATTCAGACGGTGCTGACCTTGGAGGAAGGACAAATTGTTTTCTTGGATACACCGGGTATTCACAAGGCTAAGAATAAGCTGGGCGATTATATGGTGAATGTGGCGGAGCATACCTTAAATGAGGTGGATGTGATTCTCTGGCTGGTGGAGCCCACCACTTACATCGGCGCAGGAGAACGGCATATTATCGAACAATTAAAGAAGACCAAGACTCCGGTGATTCTCGTGATTAATAAGACGGACACCGTGAAGAAGGAGGAGGTTCTGACCTACATAGATGCATACAGGAAGGAATTGGATTTTCAGGAAATCGTACCCGTGTCTGCACTGAAGGGAGACAATACGGATGTATTGATACAGTGTATTTTGAAGTATTTACCCTACGGACCGGCTTTCTATGATGAGGATACCATCACGGATCAGCCCATGCGCCAGATTGTGGCAGAACTCATCCGTGAGAAGGCATTGAGACTTCTGGAGGAGGAGATTCCTCACGGAATCGCGGTGAGCATTGAGAGTATGAAGGAGCGCGGACGTATCTGCGATATTGAAGCTACCATTGTGTGTGAGAGAGACTCCCATAAGGGAATCATTATCGGCAAAGGCGGTCAGATGCTGAAAAAAATCGGCTCCGCAGCCAGACCGGAAATTGAAGATTTGCTGGAAATGAAGGTGAATCTGCAACTTTGGGTCAAGGTGAAGAAGGATTGGCGCGACAGTGATTTTCTCCTGAAGAATTTCGGATATAATCCGAAAGATATCAAGATGGGAGAATAGAAAATCAAAAAATGCAAACGCTATCATTAGACTTTTACGAAGCAGATAGGGGGACGCATTTGATGCAGACATTAAATTACTGGAAGCAGTTTGAACACACCGGGAAGGTGGAAGATTATTTGTCCTATGTCTCCGAACATACAGAAGTCCGTACGCTTGCCGGAGCGGATGTGGCAGGAGACAGGCAGGAGAAAACAGGAGCAAATCCTTATGCAGGAATTCATATGTGTGACAGGGATGATATTGAAACAGACGCCTATCGGGGAATATGATAGGCGTATCTGTTTATTGACGAAGGAAAAGGGAAAGATATCCGCGTTTGCCAGAGGAGCCAGAAGACCCGGCAACAGATTGGCAGCGGCTACCAATCCCTTTTCCTTCGGCACGTTTAAATTATATGCCGGAAGGGATTCCTACAATCTCTCGGACGCAGATATCCAAAACTATTTTCCGGAGCTTATGACAGATTATGTGGGTGCCTATTACGGCATGTACTTCGCGGAAGTGTCAGATTACTATACAAGAGAAAATAATGATGAGCGTGAGATGTTAAAACTTTTGTATCAGTCCATGCGCGCCCTGTGTGCGCCGGCATTGCCAAATGAATTGGTTAAGTGTATTTTCGAGCTGAAGGCGATTGTGGTGAACGGAGAGTATCCCGGAGCACCGCAGAACAGAAGGTTGGAGGAATCCACCCTATATGCCTTGCATTACATAGCGACAAGCTCTGTGGAAAAGCTTTATACTTTCACGGTGACAGACAAGGTTCTGCAGGAATTATGTCAGGTTGCGGAGGAATATCGTAAGCGCTTTACAGATCGGGAATTCAAAAGTCTTGAAATACTGAAAACTCTGTGATAAAATTGGTTATTGCCTAACGTCAGGCGTGGAACAGTGAGAAATTAAAGGAGTAGCACATGAATAAGCATAGAGAGTGTGTGATAGGAGGCTGTATTCTTGCCGGTTTGTTGCTGGCCGGATGCGGAGGGACTAAGATACCCGAGGTGGTTGACACCACTTCAATTGAAGTTACGGATGAGGGAGCAGTTACCTCCTATCTGGTTGATGTGTTCGATAAGGATTATTATGTTTTGTCTGAGCTGAAGGATATGGTTATAGAAGAAGCGGCACAGTACAATACGGAGCATCAAACAGGAGAACAGGTTCCTGTGACTGTGGAGAAGGTTGAGGACTCCGGAAGCAAGGTGATTGTAGTGCAGAAATACGATAGTACGGACACCTTTGCTGATTATAATGCAAATGTTTTATTCTACGGAACGGTGGAGGAGGCTTTGCGGAAAGGCTACAGTCCGGACGGAGACCTGAAAAGCGTGAAGGATGGTACTTTACTTTCCGGGGATATACTTACAGAGAAGTTGAAGTGTCATATTTTGATAACGGATTATAAGGCTAAGCTTTATTGCCCGGATAAGGTGACTCACATCAGTGAAAATGCGGTTTATTGTGATGACGGTAGTGTGGATGGTCTGGCGGCGGAAGGAACGGTAGTTGTCCTTATGAAGTAAAGCGTTGCTGCATTGCGTCACTTGCATATATAAATGTTACACATAATAAATACGAAAGGTATGGTTGATAGTATGGAAAAGACAATGGAGAAAATCGTAGCGTTAGCGAAAGCAAGAGGATTTGTATATCCCGGTTCAGAAATTTACGGCGGACTTGCCAATACATGGGACTACGGAAATCTTGGCGTTGAACTGAAAAATAATGTGAAGAAAGCTTGGTGGCAGAAATTTGTACAAGAGAATCCCTACAATGTAGGTGTTGACTGCGCGATTCTGATGAATCCCCAGACATGGGTTGCCAGCGGACATTTAGGCGGTTTCTCCGATCCTTTGATGGATTGTAAGGAATGTAAAGAAAGATTCCGTGCAGATAAGTTGATTGAAGATTTCTGCGCTGAACAGGGAATTGAGCTTACTGAGAGCGTTGACGCATGGAGTCAGGAGCAGATGAAGAATTTTGTGGAAGAGCATAATGTGCCCTGTCCCTCCTGCGGTAAGCATAACTTTACGGATATCCGTCAGTTTAACCTGATGTTTAAGACCTTCCAGGGTGTTACCGAGGATGCCAAGAATACCGTATATTTGAGACCTGAGACTGCACAGGGTATTTTTGTCAACTTTAAAAACGTACAGAGAACCTCACGCAAGAAGATTCCTTTCGGCATCGGTCAGATTGGTAAATCCTTCCGTAACGAGATTACTCCCGGTAACTTTACTTTCCGTACCAGAGAGTTCGAGCAGATGGAGCTGGAGTTCTTCTGTGAGCCCGGTACAGACATGGAATGGTTTCAGTACTGGAGAGCCTTCTGCCGTGACTGGTTGTTAAGTCTTGGTATGAAGGAGGAGGAAATCCGTCTTCGTGACCACAGCCCTGAAGAGCTGTGCTTCTACAGCAAGGGTACCACTGATATTGAGTTTTTGTTCCCCTTCGGCTGGGGCGAGCTCTGGGGTATTGCTGACAGAACGGATTATGATTTGACACAGCATGCCAATACCTCCGGTGAGGATATGACCTATTTTGATGATGAGAAGAAGGAAAAATACGTTCCTTACGTTGTGGAGCCTTCCCTGGGTGCTGACCGTGTGGTTCTTGCATTCCTGTGTGCAGCGTATGACGAAGAGGAGCTGGAGGGCGGCGATATGCGTACCGTTCTTCATTTCCATCCTGCACTGGCACCTGTGAAGATTGGCGTACTTCCTCTTTCCAAGAAATTGAACGAGGGCGCTGAGAAGATTTATATGGAGCTCAGCAAGAAGTATAATTGTGAATTTGATGACAGAGGCAATATCGGTAAGAGATATCGTCGTCAGGATGAAATCGGAACACCCTTCTGCATCACCTATGATTTTGAATCCGAGACAGACGGATGTGTGACCGTTCGTTTCCGTGATTCCATGGAGCAGGAGAGAGTTGCTATTGCAGATTTAGATGCATATTTCGCAGATAAGTTTACATTTTAATTAAGGAGAACAGTTAGAGATGAGACAATTCACATCGGATGAGTTAAGAAAAGCATGGAAACAATTTTATATTGAGCGCGGACATGTGGATGTAGGTGCAGTTTCTCTTGTATCTGACGGTTCTACCGGCGTACTTTTCAATGTGGCAGGTATGCAACCTCTGATGCCTTATCTGCTGGGACAGAAGCACCCTTTGGGAACCAGACTCTGCAATGTACAGGGCTGTGTGCGTACAAATGATATTGATTCCGTGGGAGACAAGAGTCATGTTACCTTCTTTGAAATGATGGGAAGCTGGAGCCTTGGCGATTACTTCAAAAAGGAACGTTGTCAGTGGAGCTATGAGCTTTTGACAGAGGTATTCGGTTTTGATGCTGACCATTTGGCAGCAACCGTGTTTGCAGGAGATGAGAATGCTCCCAGAGATGAGGAGGGTGCTCAGTATCGTATCGCTTCCGGCTTCAAGAAAGAAAATATCTATTATCTACCTGCAGAGGATAACTGGTGGGGGTTGGAGTATGGTCCCTGCGGACCTGACAGTGAGATGTTTTATATTGCAGACAGACCGGATTGCGGACCGGATTGCGGACCGGGCTGTAGCTGCGGAAAATACACTGAGCTGGGAAATGATGTATTCATGCAGTATGAAAAGCATCATGACGGCACATTGACGCCTCTTGCCAAGAAAAATGTGGATACCGGTTGGGGTCTTGAGCGTATTTTGGCCTTTTTGAATGGCAGCAGAGACGTATATCAGATTGATTTGTTTGCACCTGTTATTGCCTATATTGAGAAGGTATCCGGTGTGAAATACGAGCAGGATGAGAAGCTGACTAAGTCCATGAGAATTGTGGCAGATCATATCCGTACCGGAGTGATGTTAATCGGAGATGAAGCAAAGCTTCTTCCCGCCAATGCAGGTGCGGGTTATGTGCTCCGTCGTCTGATTCGCCGTGCGGTAAGACATGGTCGCAACCTGAAGCTTTCCACGGAGGATTTGTTGAAGATTGCAAGCCTGTATATTGATGAGATTTACAGTGAAAGCTATCCTCTTTTGGTTAAGAACAGAGAGTATATCCTTACCGAGCTGAACAAGGAAATTGCTCGTTTTGAGAGCACTCTGGAAAACGGTATGAAGGAATTGAATAAGATTCTGGAGCAGAAAAAGGCTGAGAAATTGAGTGAGCTTGACGGAAAGTCAGCATTTTACCTCTATGATACCTTCGGTTTCCCCATTGAACTGACTGTTGAAATGGCGGAGGAAGAGGGGCTTAAGGTAGACGAGGCAGGCTTTGCGGCGGCTATGGAGGAACAGAAACAGAAGGCGAGAGATAATCAGAATTTTTCTGCCAAATTAGCAGTGGGCGGCGATGTGTTCGAGAGTCTCGGAGAAGAAGCAGTCAGCGAGTTCGTTGGCTATGATAAGCTGACAGCAGACAGCAATATCATTGCGCTTGCTTCCGAAACCGAGAGAAAGAACACTCTCGTTGCAGGGGAGACAGGTACCGTTATTACCGGAATAACACCTTTCTACGCTACCATGGGTGGGCAGAAGGGTGATATGGGTGTGATTCGCACCGACAAGGGAGTCTTCGAGGTTGTGGAGACCATTAAGCTTCCCGGAGACAGAATCGGTCATGTGGGTAAGGTGACAGAAGGTACCTTGTCCGAGGGTGATGCTGCAGAGCTGTTCGTTGATGCGGTAAATCGTAATGCTACCTGCAGAAATCATTCTGCGACACATTTGCTGCAGAAGGCATTGCAGGAGGTACTCGGAGACCATGTAGAACAGCAGGGTTCCTATCAGGACAGTACCAGAACCCGTTTTGACTTTAGCCATTCCCAGGCACTTACCGCAGAGGAAATTACCAGGGTTGAACAAATCGTAAATGAGAAGATCGCTGAGAATCTTACAGTGGTCACAGAAGAGATGGGTATCGAGGAAGCCAAGAAGAAGGGGGCTATGGCACTGTTTGGAGAGAAGTATGGCGAGACCGTCAGAGTTGTTTCCATGGGAGATTTCTCCATAGAGCTTTGCGGCGGTACACATGTGAAGAACACAGGAGATATTTCTTTCTTTAAGATATTATCTGAGAGCGGTGTTTCCGCAGGCGTCAGAAGAATTGAAGCACTCACCGGAGCCAATGTAATGGCGTATTATCGGACGATGGAAGACAACTTTACAAAAGCAGTCGCTGCGGCAAAAGCTACACCGGCTACCTTGCTGGATAAGATTCAGCATATGCAGGCTGAAATCAAGGCATTGTCCTCTGAGAACGAGTCCTTGAAGAGCAAGGCGGCAAAGGATGCACTTGGTGATGTCATGGGGCAGGTGAAGGAAGTAAAAGGTGTGAAGCTTCTGGCTACTGCTGTTGACGGCGTGGATATGAACGGTCTGCGTGATTTGGGTGACCAGTTGAAAGAAAAGCTGGGAGAGGGCGTAGTGGTTCTTCTGTCCAATCTGGACGGCAAGGTGAACATGGTTGCCATGGCAACTGACAGTGCAATCAAAGCCGGAGCACACGCAGGAAATCTGATTAAAGGTATTGCAGCATTGGTAGGCGGCGGTGGCGGCGGACGTCCTAATATGGCTCAGGCCGGCGGAAAGAATCCGGCAGGTATTGCAGAAGCCATTGCTGAGGCTGAAAAGGTGCTGGAAAACCAGCTATAGGTGTCGTCTTTCAAAGTATAGGCCAAGGATTTCAAAGATTATTGTAAAGCTTGTGAAAAAAATAGTTGACGACAGTAAATTTTATGATATAATGTTTAGTGTGTATGTGGAAGACACATAAAAATAACCCAATCAGTCGTGTTACTAGAGGGACTGAAGGGAGGTCAGGGTGTAATCATGTCAAACGTAATCGTAAAAGAAAACGAGACTTTAGATAGCGCTTTACGTCGCTTCAAAAGAAGCTGTGCTAAGGCTGGTATCCAGCAGGAGATTCGTAAAAGAGAGCATTACGAGAAACCTAGCGTAAAACGTAAGAAGAAATCTGAAGCAGCAAGAAAACGTAAATATAACTAAACATGCGAAATCTCCGGATAGAATTATCCGGAGATTTTTTGTTGGGAAGAAACCGAATGAGGAATATATCATGCTGCATTTCCATATCCTGTAACAGACAAAGAATAGGGAGTGTGGCATATTTTGTATCGGAGAAGGAGAATAGCGGCATTTATAATGAGCTTTTGCCTGCTTGTACTGCAAAGCATGACGGTCAGTGCTAATGTTACGGTTTCTGCGCCTTCGGTTCTTTTGATGGAAGCATCTACCGGGCAGGTTGTGTATGAAGTCAATGCGACGGAGAGGAGAAGCCCGGCCAGCATCACTAAGATTATGACGTTACTGCTGGCTTTTGAACAGCTTGCGGATGGAAGAATTGCCTTGGATGACAGGGTATTGACCAGCGCTCATGCCGGTTCCATGGGAGGTTCTCAGGTCTATCTGGCAGAGGGAGAGGTACAGACGCTGGATACTATGCTGAAATGTATTGCGGTGGCATCAGGAAATGACGCCAGCGTGGCAGTGGCAGAGCATATTGCAGGCGGCGAGGAGGCGTTTGTCGGTATGATGAATGCCCGCGCTGCGGAGCTTGGCATGGTGGACACCCATTTTGAGGATTGCTGCGGACTGAGCAATTCCGACAATCATTATACGACGGCTAAGGATGTGGCAATCATGTCTAGGGAATTGATTACGGCACATCCGGAGGTGTTTCAGTACACGCAGATTTGGATGGAGGATATCACACATGAGACAAGGCAGGGAACAAGCAATTTCACCTTGACCAGTACCAATAAACTGCTGAAGCAATATCAGTGGGCTACCGGCTTGAAAACCGGTTCTACGGACAAAGCAAAGTATTGCATTTCCGCTACGGCAAGCAAGGATGGAATAGACTTAATTGCGGTAGTCATGGGTGCGCCGGATTTTAAGGCTAGATTTCAGGATGCCCAGACACTGCTAAACTATGGCTTCAACGTGTGCGATTTATATATAGACGAGAACAAGGAAACATTGCCAATGCTTTCCGTGGACGGAGGCGTGGAGGATGAAGTGTCGGTTAGATATCAGGGAGAATTCCGCTATTTGGATATGGAAGGAAATGCTTTGGAGCAGATAGATAAGGTGATAGAATTACCGGAAAAAGCGCGGGCACCTGTGGCGGAGGGTGAACAGGCAGGAGTGGTACATTATGTGCTGAATGGTAAAGAGATAGGGCGTGTTCCGATTTTGTATGCACAGGAAATCAGTAAAGCGGATTATTTCGATTATCTGAAAAAAATATTAGGATTTTACCTTTTGTAGAAGAGGAAAATATGGTACAATTCTTAAGAAAAATGAGCGCAGGGAAATAGTCTGAACTGCGGGAAACGGGAGACATGACATTGATAGATATTCTACTTACTGTATTCGGCATTCTTGTGGTTGTACTTGTGTGGATTATGCTTTATGACAGTAATCGCTTTGTGATTGTGAAGCATTGCTTCACGGATATTAGGATAAGCAAACCATGCAGAGCGGTGGTTATTGCTGATTTACATAATAAATGCTATGGCAAAAATAATGAGAAGCTGATTGCGGCTATCCGGAATCAAAAGCCGGATTTTGTTCTTGCGGCCGGAGATATCCTGACAGCAAAGCCGGGGAAAAGCATGGAGGTAGCAATCGGTTTGTTGAAGGAGCTTGCGAAGGACTACCCCATCTATTATTGTAACGGCAATCATGAGCAACGCCTGAAGCTATATCCTGAGAAATACGGTTCCATGAGGGATGAGTACGACAAGGCACTTGAGGAGCTTGGAATCTGCCGCCTGGTGAACGCGAATTCTACCCTGGAAGAGTACGGAATTACCATATTCGGTGCGGAAATTGATAAATTCTATTATAAAAGATTTGGCGTACAGCATATGGAGAAGGACTATTTGGAGAAACTTTTGGGGAACCCCAAGAAGGATTGCTTCAACATTCTTTTGGCACATAATCCGGATTATTTTCCTCAATATGCAGGATGGGGTGCGGATTTGGTGCTGTCCGGTCATATACACGGAGGCATGGTTCGGATTCCTGTTTGGGGAAAGGGAGTGGTATCCCCTAATGTGAGGCTTTTCCCGAAGTATGACGGCGGACTGTTTGCACAGGATAAGTCGGTTATGCTTTTGAGCCGCGGACTCGGGATGCACACCATTCCCATCAGGCTTTTCAATCCGGGAGAGGTTTTGGTGGTTGATTTCCGGAGGGAAAGGGAGTAACAGAGAACATAAGTTTTTCTTGAAAAGTATCCGAAATATCAGTACAATAGACCTTGACGTTCATAGATTGGAATCGAAGGATAAGAGGATATCATGGCAATACCTGTGAAGCTGGAGGCGTTTGAAGGACCGTTGGACCTTCTTCTCCATTTGATTGAGAAAAACAAAATAGATATATACGATATTCCCATTGTAGAGATTACAGAGCAGTATTTGGATTACATTAAGCAGATGCAGAGCAGGGATATGAATGTAATGAGCGAATTCCTGGTGATGGCTGCCACATTGATTGATATCAAGTGCAGGATGCTCCTTCCCAAGGAGGTAAACGAGGAGGGAGAGGAAGAGGATCCGAGAGCAGAACTTGTACAGAAGTTGCTGGAATACAAGATGTACAAATATATGTCCCTGGAGCTGCGTGATTTGCAGGTAGATGCTGCGCGCAACCTGTATCGTGAACAGAAACTTCCGAAGGAGGTGGAGGCATATCGCCAGCCTGTGAATTATGAAGAACTGGTCGGAGATATGACCTTAAACAGACTTCACGAGATATTTAAGTCTATCGTGCGCAAACAGGAGGATAAGATTGACCCTATCCGCAGTCAGTATGGCAATATCGAAAAGGAAGAGATTGATATGGATGTCAAGACTCTTTATGTGGAGGCATATGCGAGGGAACATAAGAGTTTCAGCTTTCGCAAACTCCTGGAAAACCAATCCAGCAAAATGGAGGTCATTGTAACCTTTTTGATTATTCTGGAACTTATGAAGCTGGGTAAAATCAATATCAGTCAGGAAGAAATATTTGACGATATTATCATTACATCCAATGTTGCGTAGTATCTGTTTCCATAGTGTGAAACGTAGATAATAATTCAGAAAGCAGGTTCGGTTATAAGACCGAATGTGGGTAGAAAAAATGGATAGAACAAAAGCGGAAGCTGTGATAGAAGCAATTCTGTTCACCATGGGAGAGTCCGTGGAAATCAGTAAGCTTGCAGATGTGATAGAAGAAGATGTAAGAACAACCAAGAGTATTCTGAAGGATATGGCGGAACGATATGCTGAGGAGGATCGGGGAATCGCTCTTACACAGTTTGATAATGCGGTACAGCTGTGTACCAAGGCAGATATGTATGAATATTTGATTAAAATTGCAAAATCGCCCAGAAAGATGACACTTACGGATACGGTATTGGAAACGTTGTCCATTATTGCGTACAAGCAGCCGGTAACCAGATTGGAGATTGAAAAAGTGCGAGGTGTCAGCTGCGACCACGCAATTAATAAGCTTTTGGAGTATGATTTGATTACGGAGTTGGGAAGATTGGATGCTCCGGGACGTCCGTTGCTGTTCGGAACAACAGAACAGTTTCTGCGTTGCTTCGGCGTAAAAAGTTTGGATGAATTGCCTGAGTTAAATGCGATTCAAATGGAGGAATTCAAGCAGCAGGCCGAAGCAGAAGTACAATTACAGCTGGATATCTAGTCTAGAGTACAAACATAGCCTCATATACTATTTACAAAGCATTTGGTTGGTATGCAGATGAAGAGAATGGTAGGAGGCTTTTTTTGTGCTCTGTTTTTGAGCGTTTCCCTGATGGGAGAAGCTCTCGCAGCTGAATTGCAGGAACAGGATCTATATGCGGGAGCAGCTGTTTTGATGGACGCGGATTCGGGGCGTGTTCTCTACGGCAAGAATGCGGATGCTCCCATGGCTATGGCCAGTACTACGAAGATTATGACCTGCATCCTGCTTCTTGAAAACGGCTGCTTGGAGGAGGAACTGCAGGTTTCGGCATATGCGGCAAGTATGCCGAAGGTAAAGCTATACATAAAAAAAGGGGAAACCTATCGGGTGAAGGATTTGCTCTATTCCTTAATGCTGGAATCCCACAATGATTCTGCGGTTGCTTTGGCAGAACATCTCGGAAAACAGTATCTGGGAGAGGAACTCAAAAACAAGGCTGCCGGGGAATTCTCTGTGGAGGAAAGCAAGGAGGCTGTGGCAACCTTTGCGACTTTGATGAATCAAAAAGCAACAGAAATCGGTTGCGAGGATACCTGGTTCATAACCCCAAACGGTCTGGACGCCACTGAGACGTTTGCGGGAGAAAACGGAGAAAGCATCACAAGGGAGCATCATACTACGGCAAAGGAACTGGCAGAGATTATGTCCTACTGTATCACCCGTTCTCCGGAGAGGGAGAACTTTTTGAATATAACCGGGACAGCAAATCACAGTTTTTCTGCAAACGGACGTACCTTTTTCTGCGTGAATCATAACTCCTTTCTGAATATGATGGACGGAGCCTTGAGTGGCAAGACGGGCTTTACCAACAAAGCCGGATACTGTTATGTGGGCGCGCTGCAGCGGGATGGCAGAACCTATACGGTAGCGTTGTTGGCATGTGGGTGGCCGAATCACAAGACGTGGAAATGGAAGGATTGCAGAACCCTTTTTGCTTATGGCCTGGAGAATTATGCTTACCGAGAGTTCGAACCACAGACAGAGCTTGTTCCCATTCGAGTGCTGTCGGGAGCTTCACCGGATGGGAATCCGTATCAGGGTGTCAGTGTCCGGATTCAAAAGAAGAAGAGCGTGTTGCCTTTTCGGCTGATGACAGGGGAAGGGGAAAGAGTAGTAGCGTATGTAAAAGCAGAGAAACTGTTGGAAGCTCCGGTAGAGAAGGGAAGAGAAGTCGGTAATATCCGTTATTATCTGGTTGAGACAGACGGAACGGAGCATTACCTTGCAGAGGAGCTGCTTCTTACATCCGACAGTGTGGAAAAAGCAGATTTTTTGTATTTTTTTCGGTTTGTTTTGGAGAGATTTGTGTAGTGGTAAAAAATATGTAAAAAAATGCAATTCGTTCTTTGCGAGTTGCTTTTTTTATGCTATACTACTTAAGAATACTAATCATGGGGTCGTTTGGCTTTTTATGCAAACGGTAACCATATTTTATGTATGTTTTTTATTTATTATAAATGGAGGGCTGAAAACATGAGTACTACTTCAAAAGCGAGTCAAAGAATAGCAGCTTTACTCGACGACAACAGTTTCGTTGAAATCGGCGGACTTGTTACCGCAAGAGCGACTGACTTCAACATGAAACCCACCGAGACTCCTTCTGACGGTGTTATCACCGGATACGGAGTAATTGACGGTAATCTTGTGTATGTGTATAGCCAGGATGCTTCCGTTATGAACGGAACTATCGGTGAAATGCATGCAAAGAAAATTGCAAACCTCTATGATCTGGCAATGAAAACAGGTGCACCTGTGATCGGATTAATCGATAGTGCCGGACTTAGATTGCAGGAAGCTACCGATGCACTTGCTGCATTTGGTGATGTTTACCTGAAACAGACACTGGCATCAGGCGTGATTCCTCAGATCACAGCAATCTTTGGTACCTGCGGCGGCGGACTTGGTCTGTTCCCTACATTGACCGACTTCACTTTTATGGAAGAGAAGAACGCAAAATTATTCGTAAATGCGCCTAATGCATTGGATGGAAATGAGATTTCTAAATGTAATTCCGCTTCTGCAAAATTCCAGGCAGAAGAGAGCGGTATTGTTGATGTAGTAGCTGATGAGGCTTCTATTCTGACACAGATTCGTGCACTGGTTGGATTCCTTCCTGCCAACAATGCAGAGGAAGCACTGGATGAGTGTACTGATGATTTGAACCGTGTGAATCCTGAAATTGCAGGATGCGTTGGTGATACTTCTGTTGCGGCAGCTATTTTGGCTGACAACAATAACTTCTTTGAAGTAAAAGCAGGTTATGCTAAAAATATGGTAACCGGATTCATCAAATTAGACGGACAGACTGTCGGTGTGGTTGCTAACCGCAGCGAAGTGTGCGATGAGGAAGGTAAAGTGGCTGAGAAGCTTGGTACCGTACTCACCAAGAAGGGTTGTGAGAAGGCAGCAGATTTTGTTAATTTCTGTGATGCGTTCAGTATTCCCGTTCTTACCTTGACCAATGTAACAGGATATGAGGCAACTCTTTGCTCTGAAAAAGGAATTGCAAAGGCTGCAGCTAAGCTTACATATGCCTTTGCAAATGCAACTGTTCCCAAGGTAAATGTTATTATTGGCAAAGCTTTTGGAACTGCTTATGTTGCAATGAATTCCAAAGCAATTGGTGCTGATATCACCATGGCATGGCCCGATGCTCAGATTGGAACCATGGACAGCAAACTGGCAGCTAAGATTATGTATGACGGACAGGGCGCTGATATTATCAATGAGAAAGCAGCTGAGTATGAAGCACTTCAGAATAGTGTGACAAGTGCTGCTAAGAGAGGATATGTGGACCAGATCGTAAATGCTGCTGATACCAGAAAATATGTAATCGGCGCATTTGAAATGTTATTCACAAAGAGCGAAGACCGTCCGGTAAAGAAACACGGAACAGTCTAGAAAGGGTGATTATAAAAATGAAGAAATTATTAGCTTTAGTATGTATGATTACCTGTATCTTTGGATTAACCGCATGTGGCAGTGAAGAAGCACTGACAGATTATGAGCAGTATAAAATAGAAAATGCAAAGGCATTGGCTTCCCAGCAAGTGGTTGGAACTCTGCTGCAGTTTGATGATGCAATTCTGCAGGAGGTTAAGAATAACTACACTGTGGAAGAAATTCAATATATTGTTTCCGCTCAGTATGGTCTTAATATGAAGGATGGTTTTTCCTTCCTTACTGCTGTTGAGTCTTTTGATTCCGCTAAGGAGGAGATTGGCTCTGTGGTTGGCATCGGTGAAGCAAGTGCAAAGATTGACGACGACACTATTATCGTATATGTACAGATTGACGGTGAGTTAAAGGATGCGGAAGCGGAAGTTATCGTTTCCAATGACATGTTTATGGTCGTACAGGCTGCGGCATTGAATCCGGTATCTACTATGGGTGATTTGATGGTGAAAGCAGCGCTGAACACCTTGATTGGTATGGGTACAGTGTTCGCTGTTTTGATTTTGATTTGCGGAATCATTTACTGTTTTGCATTTATTCCTAAGATTCAGGCAAAATTCAGCAATAAAGAGAAGAAAGAAAATGTAAAGACAACCGGTATCGATAATGCAGTGGCTCAGATTACCACGCAGGAAGAGACTGTTGATGTGTCCGGTGATACGGAGCTCGTTGCAGTAATTGCAGCAGCGATTGCGGCATATGAAGGCACAGCATCCGCAGACGGTTTTGTCGTTCGTTCTATTCGAAAAGTAAACAAAGGCAGACGTTAGTCCCTGCCGGAACAGTTCATTTTAAGAGATTCAGATTTTATGGAGGAATAAAAAGATGAAGAATTATACCATTACCGTTAATGGAAACGTATATGATGTAGTAGTAGAAGAGGGCGCAGGTGTAGCTCCTGCAGCTGCTCCCGTTGCAGCAAAAGCTCCTGCAGCTCCTGCAGCAGCAAAAGCTCCCGTGGCTCCTGCAGCTGCTCCCGCAGCACCTAAGGCAAGCGGAGCGGCAGGTAGTGTGAAGGTTGAAGCTGGTGCTGCCGGCAAAATCTTCAAGATTGAAGCAAGTGTTGGTCAGGCAGTTAAAGCCGGTGATGCTATCGTGATTCTGGAAGCTATGAAGATGGAGATTCCTGTAGTAGCTCCTCAGGATGGTACTGTAGCAAGCATTGATGTCGCAGTTGGTGACGCTGTTGAAGCTGGTGCTGTACTTGCAACCCTGAACTAATCAGGTCAGATTAGTACTCAAACCATAACAACAGGAGGTCGACAAATGGAATATATAGCAACTACGCTAGACAACCTGATTCATCAGACAGCTTTCTTCAATCTTACTTGGGGAAACTATATTATGATTTTGGTTGCATGCTTTTTCCTTTATTTAGCTATCCGTCATGAGTTTGAACCGTTGCTTCTGGTTCCTATTGCATTTGGTATGTTGCTGGTAAATATTTACCCTGATATCATGATGCATCCCGAAGATGCTGCAAACGGTGCAGGCGGATTATTGTATTATTTCTACTTATTAGATGAATGGGCAATTTTGCCTTCCTTGATTTTCATGGGTGTAGGTGCGATGACAGACTTTGGTCCGTTGATTGCGAATCCCAAAAGCTTTTTGCTTGGTGCGTCAGCACAGTTCGGTATCTTCTCCGCATACTTCGGAGCAATCTGGCTTGGATTCAATGATAAAGCAGCGGCAGCTATCTCTATCATCGGTGGTGCTGACGGTCCTACTTCCATCTTCCTTGCAGGTAAGTTGGGACAGACTGCAATTTTAGGACCTATCGCTGTGGCAGCGTATACATATATGTCACTGGTTCCTATTATTCAGCCGCCTATTATGAAGCTTTTGACTACCGAAAAAGAGCGAAAAATCAAAATGGGTCAGCTTCGTCCCGTTTCCAAGCTGGAGAAGATTCTGTTCCCCATCATTGTTACCATTGTTGTATGTCTGATTCTTCCTACAACAGCTCCTTTGGTAGGTATGTTGATGCTTGGTAACCTATTCAGAGAGTCCGGTGTTGTAAGACAGTTGACAGAGACTGCTTCCAATGCTCTTATGTACATCGTAGTTATCTTGCTTGGCACATCCGTAGGTGCTACTACCAGTGCAGAGGCATTCCTGAATGCAGATACCTTGAAGATTGTTGCACTTGGTTTAGTTGCATTTGCATTCGGTACCGCAGCCGGTGTATTGTTCGGTAAACTGATGTGTTGGGCTACCAAGGGCAAGGTAAATCCTTTGATTGGTTCTGCAGGTGTATCTGCCGTTCCTATGGCAGCACGTGTATCCCAGAAGGTTGGTGCAGAGTCCGACCCTACCAACTTCCTGCTCATGCATGCTATGGGACCTAACGTAGCAGGTGTTATCGGTACTGCTGTTGCAGCCGGTACCTTTATGGCCATATTCGGTATCTTTTAAGCTGTGCGCGTGCGGATAGCTATGTGTGTCTGCCATGCTTGCATGGACAGACATACATATGCTTCCGCACGCATAGAGCGCATAGCGCGATGAAATAAGCCCAACGGGCTTATGAATGCACAGCTTAAAAATTAGTAGAGCGCATAGCGCGATGAAATAAGCCCAACGGGCTTATGAATGCACAGCTTAA
>CAZPRB010000001.1:62346-112803 GCA_964588645.1 uncultured Acetatifactor sp.
AAATTAGTAGAGCGCATAGCGCGATGAAATAAGCCCAACGGGCTTGCGTATATTTTAAATAATAATGGAGGATAATTCGTAAATGTCAGAACAAGTTAAAAAACCGATTAAGATTACGGAAACTATTTTACGTGACGCTCATCAGTCTCTGATTGCTACCAGAATGCCTACCGAAATGATGCTTCCCATCGTTGATAAGATGGATCAGGTTGGTTATCATTCCGTTGAGTGCTGGGGCGGTGCTACCTTTGATGCATCTCTTCGTTTCCTGAAGGAAGATCCTTGGGACAGACTTAGAAAATTGCGTGATGGATTTAAGAACACAAAGCTTCAGATGTTGTTCCGCGGACAGAATATTTTGGGTTACAGACCCTATGCGGATGACGTTGTAGAGTATTTCGTGCAGAAGTCCATCTCCAATGGTATTGATATTATTCGTATTTTTGACTGCTTAAATGACCTTCGTAACTTGCAGGCAGCTGTAGATGCTACCAATAAGTTCAAGGTTCAGGAAGGCAGAGGACATGCTCAGGTTGCGTTGTCCTACACCTTAGGTGATGCATATACCTTAGAGTACTGGACCGGCATGGCTAAGAAGATTGAAGAGATGGGTGCAGATTCCATCTGTATCAAGGATATGGCCGGCTTACTGGTTCCTTATAAAGCAACTGAACTGATCAGTGCAATGAAGAGTGCAACCAAGCTTCCTATCCAGTTGCATACACACTATACATCAGGTGTGGCAAGTATGACTTATCTGAAGGCAGTAGAGGCTGGTGTTGATGTTATTGATACCGCCATGAGTCCTTTTGCACTTGGTACTTCCCAGCCTGCAACCGAAGTTATGGTTGAGACCTTCAAGGGAACCGAATATGATACCGGATTTGATCAGAATCTGCTTGCAGAAATCGCTGATTACTTCCGCCCTTACAGAGATGAGTGCTTGGCAAACGGTTTGCTCAATCCCAAGGTTATGGGTGTTGATATTAAGACGCTGCTTTATCAGGTACCCGGTGGTATGCTTTCCAACATGGTGAGCCAGTTGAAGGAGCAGAACGCAGAAGATAAGTACTATGATGTGCTGAAGGAGATTCCTGAGGTTCGTAAAGACCTCGGTGAGCCACCTCTGGTTACACCTTCTTCTCAGATTGTGGGTACTCAGGCAGTATTTAATGTCCTTATGGGTGAACGCTACAAAATGGCTACTAAGGAGACTAAAGCAGTTCTTCGCGGTGAGTACGGTCAGACTGTAAAACCTATGAATCAGGAGGTTATTGATAAGGTTATTCCCGGTGAAGAGAGAATCACTTGCCGTTATGCTGACCTGATTGATAACGAGTTGGATAAGCTGGAAGGCGAAATGGCAGAATGGAAACAGCAGGATGAGGATGTTCTGAGCTATGCTCTGTTCCCTCAGGTTGCTACTGACTTCTTCAAATATCGTCAGGCACAGCAGGAAAAGGTTGACATGACTCAGGCTGATACCAAAAACGGAGCATATCCTGTATAGGCTATAAGCTAATTAATAAGAAAAGAAAAACAGTCGGAGAGAGCAATTATGCTTTCTTTCGACTGTTTTTTCGCGCTTGACAAGATAGATTGTTTCCAAGTAAAATAACAAGTGTTATAAAAGATGACGGAAACGGAGATAACAATGGCACGGAAAGAGACAATTACCATACAAACAATTTTAGATACCGCCTTTGCAATGACCAGAGAGGAAGGCTTTGCCAATGTAACGGCTCGAAAGGTGGCAACAAAAGCGGGGTGTTCCACGCAACCAATTTTTCGTGTCTATAAGAATATGGAAGAATTATGGAATGCAGTATATGACCATGCTGTGGCTTTCTTTCGGGATTATTATAGTCTATATCCCAGAATCGGGAAAACGCCCTTCTCTAATTTGGGTATGGCTTATATTGCCTTTGCCAGAGAGGAGAAGCATTTGTTTGAATTGCTTTTTCTGACGGAGGGAGAACATAAAAAGAGTATGTATGAGGTATTAAACGGCGATGCCGGCAATGTGGTGTATGAAATTAATCTTGCCAGAGTGTCTGGTTGCCCAAATCCCAGTGATTTGTTTATGAAAATGTGGATTTTTATTCATGGTGCAGCCTGTATGATGCTTACGGGTGACTATGACCTCACTGATAAAGAGACAATGGAACTTTTAGAGCATTCTTACGAAGCGTTTGCAGGAAAATAGTGAGAAGGAAAGGCATGGAATCCATATGGGAAATCAGTATGATGTATTAACCAGAATAAATGAGCATTTTGATAAAATGAGCAAGGGACATAAGGCAATTGCCGGATATATCTCCGAGCATTATGACCAGGCGGTCTTTATGACAGCGGCAAAGCTGGGAGAAACGCTGGGTATCAGCGAATCCACTGTGGTTCGCTTCGCTTCAGGAATCGGATATAACGGATATCCGGAGTTTCAGAAGGCATTGGAAGAGTGCGTGAAGGGTAAGCTGAGCAGGATGCAGAAGATGGACGCAAAGTACGGCAGAAGCTCCCAGTCGGAGATACTGACTTCTGTACTATCCGCAGATATTGAAAAGTTGCAGGATACCATTCAAAATCTGGACCCGGCAGCATTTGAAACTGCAATTGATACCATTTTGAAGGCAGATACCATTTATATAATGGGACTCAGAAGCAATGAGCCCTTGGCAACCTTTCTGCATTTTTATCTAAATATGATTCGCGGTGGTGTGGTTTTGGTGAATACCACAAGCGTTAGTGAGACCTTTGAACAGATGATTCGCATCAGCGAAAAGGATTGCTTCATCGGTATCAGCTTTCCCAGATATTCCATGCGTACCTTGAAGGCCATGGAATTCGCAAATGACAGAAATGCCAAGGTGATTGCCATCACTGACAGTATGCATTCACCCATGAATCTGTATTCTTCCTGTAATTTGCATGCGAGAAGCGACATGGTTTCCATTGTAGATTCTCTTGTGGCACCCTTGAGTGTCATCAATGCTCTTGTGGTTGCACTGTGTCTGAAGTGCCCCCGTGAGGTCAAACAGAATCTGGAGATGCTGGAAGACACCTGGAACAATTATCAGGTTTATTTGAATGATGAGATAAATTTCATTGATGAGGAGCCCATGCTTAACTATTCCCTACGGCGGAAGAGCGACGAGGAGAAATAATATGAGAAAAATAATCGTAATCGGCGGTGGCGCGGCAGGCATGATGGCAGCTGTGGCAGCGGCCGGGAAGGGACATAAAGTCTGCCTGATTGAGAAAAATGAGAAGCTTGGGAAGAAGCTTTTTATCACGGGAAAAGGCAGATGTAATGTGACCAATGCAGCGGATATGGAGACTTTGTTTGCCAATGTCTGTACCAATGAGAAATTTTTATACAGTGCGTTTTTTCAGTACGATAATCAGGCGGTGATGTCTTTTCTGGAGAAAGCGGGATGCCCTTTGAAGATAGAGCGTGGGGAGCGCGTGTTTCCGGTGTCCGACCACTCGTCGGATGTGATTGCGGCTTTTACACGGGAATTGAAAAAGCTTGGCGTGGAGATTATGCTGCATACTTGTGTGCAGGAATTGCTGGTGAAGGATATCTCGGAGGCGGTAGATGATGGCGAAGGATTCCCGGCAGAACCAAGAGTGGGGAAACAGGATGCTGTAAAGCAGAAGATTGTGGGAGTGAAGCTCACAAATGGTAAGACGATGCAGTCGGATGCAGTGATTGTCTGTACCGGTGGGATATCTTATCCCAGCACAGGTTCCACCGGAGATGGTTATCGTTTTGCAGAAACATTGGGACATCGCATTGCGGAGTGTAAGCCCTCGTTGGTGCCTCTGGAAACAGCGGAGGACTGGTGCAAGGATTTGATGGGACTTTCCTTACGCAATGTAAGTCTGCGAATGATGATGGGGAAGAAGGAACTTTACAAGGATTTCGGTGAAATGCTGTTCACTCATTTCGGGGTAAGCGGACCTTTAGTATTGAGCGCGAGCAGCTATTATGCAAAGCAGAAAAAGAGGGGCGAAATCAAGCTCTATATTGATTTGAAACCTGCGCTGGATGAAGAACAGTTGGACAAACGAATCTTGCGGGATTTTGACGAGAGTAAGAATAAGCAGTTTAAGAATGCCTTAGGCGGACTTTTCCCTGCGAAGCTGATTCCCGTCATGATAGAGCTTTCCGGCATTCATCCGGATAAAAAGGTGAATGAGATTACCCGTGAGGAGAGAAGGGGATTCGTTTCTCTTATAAAGAATCTGCCTCTCACTGTGACGGGCACACGCTCCTTTGCGGAAGCTATCATTACGCAGGGCGGCGTATCCGTGAAGGATATCAATCCCTCCACCATGGAATCCAAGAAAGTGAGTGGCCTGTATTTTGCCGGAGAAGTGCTTGATTTGGATGCCATGACAGGTGGTTTTAATCTGCAGATTGCCTGGTCCACGGGACATCTGGCCGGAGAGAGTGTGTAAGGGGCGAAGTGTATGACGACAAATCCTCATTTCCCTAATCACAGGAGGAGAAAACTTATAAATAGCAGGAGAGAGGCATGAAAATAGGTATTATTTCGGATGTACACAGTAATATTGTTGCGTTAAAGGCGTGCATAGAGTACATGGAATCCGTTTCGTGTGATGAGTATTTCTTCCTGGGAGACTTTATCTCCGATACACCGTATACACGAGAAACCATGGACTATATATATGAATTTAAGGAAAAGGCACCCTGCCATTTCCTTAGAGGAAATCGTGAGGAATATATGCTGCAGCAAAGGGAAGCTGTCGCAGAGCATCGTGAGAAGGAACGGTGGTTATGGAATTCTGCCAGCGGAAATCTGTTGTTTTCCTATGAACAGTTGGAGAAACGAGATTTTTCGTTCTTTCAAAACCTTCCGAATTTTTTTCGGTATGAGAAGGAGGATTGCCCGCCCATCACCTGTTGCCATGGTTCTCCGGTAAATACCAGGGAATTGCTTCTTATGAATAAAGAGAATACACAAATGTGGTTGGAACAGATAGATACCCGCTATTTGATTTGTGCCCATACACATTTTCCGTGTAATATGAGTTATCATGGAAAGTACTACTTCAATCCGGGTTGTGTGGGAATTGCAATCGGAGATTTTGGGTATGCACAATGCATGATTTTGGAGCATGTCATTGAAAAGGGAAGAAAGGAATGGAAGCCGCGTTTTTTGAAAATACCCTATGATAATAAGAGAGTGGTGGAGGATATCAGAAAAAGGGGATTGCTTGATAAAGCGCCTTGGTTTATGAATAGTAGTATTCAGATTCTATTGACAGGAATTGACCATTCTGCAGAACTGGTGCATTCGGCATCTGACAAGGCAAAAGCAGTGGATAAAGAGGCAGTCTGGCCAAGGATTCCCGAGCAATATTTCGAGGAGGCAGCGAAGGAACTGGAAATACCTGATTACAGATTGATGTAAAGAATATTTCAACAATATTTAGAAAAGAGGATATAAAAATGAGTTACAACGTGGCAATTGATGGACCTGCAGGAGCAGGTAAGAGTACTATCGCAAAGGCAGTAGCAAGGAAAATGAACCTGATTTATGTGGATACCGGTGCGATGTATCGTGCTATGGCCCTTTTTATGCTTAGGGAGGGGATTCCGGCTGAGGATGCAGCAGCTATCAGTGCGAAGTGTCAGGACGCAGATATTTCCATTGGACATGAGAAGGGAGAACAGGTAGTATATTTAAATGGAGAAAATGTGAATCCGTATCTGCGTACAGAGGAGGTTGGCAATATGGCATCTGCCACCAGTGCACAGCCGGCGGTGCGTGTGAAGCTGGTAGAGCTGCAGCAGGCACTTGCTGCCAGAAGCGACTGTATCATGGATGGTCGTGATATCGGAACCTGTGTGCTTCCGAATGCGCAGGTGAAAATTTATCTGACTGCCAGCAGTGCTGTGAGAGCCAAGAGAAGGTATGAAGAACTGGTTGCGAAGGGTGAGAACTGTGACCTCGCAAAGATTCAGGCAGATATTGAAGAGCGTGATTATCGCGATATGCACAGAGAACATTCTCCCTTGAAACAGGCAGAGGATGCGATTTTGGTGGACAGCTCCGACATGACCATTGATGAGGTGATTGCTCGCATTATCGAAATCTGTGAGGCAGCCAAGTAAGAAAAGGAATGACACCGGCAGGTGTGACAAATTTCAGAATGAAAAGGATGTAGCAAATGGAAGTAAAATTGGCGGAATGCGCCGGATTCTGTTTCGGTGTGAAACGTGCCGTGGACACTGTGTATGAACAGATTGAAACGGGGAAAACTATATATACTTACGGTCCTATCGTCCACAATGAAGAAGTGGTGAAGGAATTGGAGGAGAAGGGCGTCCGTGTCATTGAAAGTAAAGAGGAACTCTTAGGTATGGAGCCGGTGGCAGGAGCAAGGCAGAACGATAATCAAAGCTGCGCCGGGGAACAGGAATTGTCGTCTGCCCCTGCGGTAATCATCCGTGCTCACGGTGTCCCCAGAGAAATCTATGATATTTTGGAGAAAAAGGGATTTGAATGTGTGGATGCTACCTGCCCCTTTGTGAAAAAGATTCATCGGATTGTAGAGAAGGAGAGTAAAGCCGGCAAACACATTATTATCATCGGCAATCCCAGTCACCCGGAGGTAGAAGGGATTATGGGCTGGTGTGAGGGAGCGGTTACAGTGCTTGAGACACCGGAACAGGCACAGAATTTCACTCCGAAACAGGGAGAAGAAATCTGTATTGTCTCCCAGACGACATATAACTACAATAAATTTCAATATATAGTTGAAATTTTTCAAAAAAAAGGTTACAATGATAGTGTTGTGAATACTATCTGTAATGCAACTGAGGAACGACAGCAGTCAGCGAAATCCCTTGCGGAGGAAGCTGATGTAATGATAGTAATAGGAGGGAAGCACAGCTCCAATACAAGAAAGCTGTACGAGATATGCAGCAAGGAATGTGCATACACCTATTTCATACAGACACTGGATGACTTGCATTTAGAACTACCTAAAGCTGTTCGACTAGTGGGAATTACTGCCGGGGCATCGACCCCAAATAAATTAATTGAGGAGGTTCAAAATTATGTCAGAATTAACTTTTGAACAAATGTTAGAAGAATCATTAAAGACAATACATGCAGGAGAGGTAGTCGAAGGTACAGTTATCGATGTGAAACCGGAAGAAATCATCCTTAACATCGGATACAAGTCAGACGGTATTCTTACCAAGAATGAATACACGAATGATTCCAGTGTAGATTTGATGAGCGTAGCAAAGCCCGGTGACACCATGGAAGTTAAGGTCCTGAAGGTAAATGACGGAGAGGGACAGGTTCTCCTTACCTACAAGCGTCTCGCTGCAGACAGAGGAAACAAGAGAATCGAAGAGGCATTCAACAACAGAGAGGTTTTGAAGGCTACAGTTGCTCAGGTGCTTGACGGTGGTTTGAGTGTAATCGTAGATGAAGTCAGAGTATTTATCCCTGCAAGCCTTGTGTCCGATACCTTTGAAAAGGATTTGAGCAAGTATGCAGGTCAGGAGATTGAATTCGTTATCAGCGAGTACAATCCCAAGAGAAGAAGATATATCGGTGACCGCAGACAACTTATCGTTGCAGAGAAGGCTGAGTTACAGAAGGAATTATTTGAGAAGATTAAAGAGGGAGACGTAGTAGAAGGTACCGTTAAAAATGTGACCGATTTCGGTGCATTTATCGATTTGGGCGGTGCAGATGGTCTGCTTCATATCTCTGAGATGTCCTGGGGAAGAGTTGAACATCCTAAGAAGGTATTCAAGGTAGGTGACAAGCTGAATGTTCTGATTAAAGAAATCAACGGCAACAAGATTGCTTTGTCCTTGAAATTTGAGGATGCAAATCCCTGGAAGGATGCTGCAAGCAAATATGCAGTAGGAAATGTAGTAACCGGTAAGGTCGCAAGAATGACGGATTTCGGTGCATTTGTTGAATTAGAAGCAGGTGTAGATGCGTTGTTACATGTATCTCAGATTGCAAAAGAGCACATTGAGAAGCCTTCGGATGTGTTGAACGTTGGTGAAGAGGTGACTGCTAAGGTTGTTGATTTCAATGAAGCAGATAAGAAGATTTCTCTGAGTGTGAAGGCATTGCTCGCTCCCGAACCTGTTGAGGAGAAGGAAAAGGAAGAGGAATCCGATGCAGATGTTGTATCTGTAGATATTGATGCAGTGATTGCAGCAGAAGCAGAAGAGGATGCTGAATAATCGAAATGGATGGTGTAGCCCATGGTGTATGATTACGAGTATTTGAAAAGAGAAATATTCGCTCTGACATCAATCGATCTTAATTCCTACAAAGAAAAGCAAATGAAGCGTCGCATTGACACTTTGATTGCGAAACATAAGATTGAAGGCTATGATAGGTATGTGCAAGCTCTAAAGACAGATACCGCATTGTTTGAAGAGTTTGTAAATTACATTACTATTAACGTATCGGAATTCTACAGGAATCCGGAACAGTGGAAGTTTTTGGATGAGATAGTGATTCCTGAATTAATTCAGAAATTCGGAAAGAATTTAAAGATATGGAGTGCGGCCTGTTCCACCGGTGATGAACCGTATTCGCTGGTAATGGCGTTGTCCAGACATATTCCGCTGAATCAGATTAAGATATATGCAACGGATTTGGATAAGCAGGTGATTGCAAAAGCAAAGCTGGGGCTCTATTCTGAGAAGAGTATCGCTTCGGTGCCCGCTGATTTCAAAAAGAAATATTTTGTCAATGTAGGACCTTCCTACAAGATATCTGATGAGATTAAGGCGAGAGTAGAATTCAAACCACATAATCTGTTAAAGGATACCTATCCCACGGATTATCACATGATAGTTTGCCGAAATGTTTTGATTTATTTTACAGAGGAGGCAAAGGATTTGGTATTCCATAAATATTTTCACTCGCTGGCAAGCGGTGGTATGTTGTTTATCGGAAGTACCGAGCAGATTATGAATTACAGGGAAATTGGTTTTGAGAGAAAAAGTTCTTTCTTTTATGCAAAGCCATAACGGTATACGATTTAAGACCTGAGCTGAAAAGCTCAGGTCTTTTTATAGTCAGGAGTTAGTAGCTTGATGCAATCATGGATAGAACATGACTGGCATATCGGCAGAAGGCATCCCGGTCTTTTTTCATTTCATCCGTTAATTCAAAGAATAATTCCCTGCTTGCATAGTCCCGTTTGAAAAATGGTTCAAACTGAATCTCCCATTGAGGCAGGTAGCAGGAGTACTTTCGTGTATAACAGTTTGCTGCGGAGGCCTGTATACGATGTTCCTTGTCTACAAAGCTTGCAACGGATTTGTGTAATGCCACATCCTCGGTAGGAAGATAGTAGTAATCCCTATAATTGGAGTAGAAATACTTTAATTCTTCTTCATATATAGGTACTTTTAAAGATGCAATTTCTCCCTCGCCCTTAAAATAGCAGTTTTCGGCAGCTGCAGAAACGGGCTTGGGAAGTGCAACCGGCAATGACAAGGTAATGAATAGTTCTTTACGACCTTTCCCATTGATGTCCTTGTATTGGTTCGCTTGTACTTTTTTGGCTCGTACTTCGCTGTTGAACAGGTCGTAATAGGCAAGCATGGGAAGAATTTCCAGCATTCCCTTGATATCGTCTGCGTTATGTAGAAATAAGGCTTTTTCAGAGAACTCTGTAGGAGCTTTGATGTAATCATGATAGATGCCGATTAATTCACCTCCGGAAAAAACATCCTTGCGGTTGATGCCGAGATATTGCTCCATCGTTTTCTGCTTGCAGTTGGGAAGCCTGAGGAAAAATTTGTATGGTGCAATTCTTTTGTACAGGTCAATGCCGGTAAAATGATTGAAATTATAGGGCATATTGTACTGCGTGATTTTTTGCATTAAAAACGGAAGGTCGAAATTGTTGCCATTGAAATGCACTAAATATTTATAGAATTTTGCAAATTCAAAAAAAGCATGCAGAACCTCTGCTTCCTGCTCGTAGGTCTCAGCCATCCATTGAAGAGTATGCCATTTGCCTGCCTGAAAATAAGCACAGCCTATGAGATAGAGATAAGAAGCCTTCGCTGTGAAGCCGGTAGTCTCTATATCAAGAAACAGTATGCGTTCCAAAGGAGCAAGCTTTTCTAAGGGATATGTGATAGAAAAATTTTCAATTGTTTCCTCGGAAATTTTCATGTGATTCCTCATTTCTGTGTAATCGTTCTCTTGTGCTGCAAATTTATCATAGCATAAATTCATATTTTGCAGTAGTATTTTCCAAAAAAATTTAGTATATTTATATAGAGAGGAAGTTCGACAATATTTCATGATTTACAAGAAAAAATGACACGTTTGGAGAGGAAGGAAGATTTATGGCGAAGTTAACATTTTCGGGTGGCATTCATCCGTACGACGGCAAGGATTTGTCAAAGGACAAGCCGATCTTGGATGTAATGCCGAAGGGTGATCTTGTGTATCCTTTGTCTCAGCATATCGGCGCACCTGCACAGGCAATTGTGGCTAAGGGAGACAGGGTGCTTGTAGGGCAGAAGATTGCGGAGAGCGGAGGATTTGTATCGGCTCCTATATATGCCTCTGTATCGGGAACCGTCAAAGCGATAGAACCCAGACGAGTTGTGACCGGTGATATGATTATGAGTATTGTAGTAGAGAATGATGGGCTGTATGAAGATGTGGGCTTCTATCCGGTTGCACCCGTTGACAAGATGAGTAAGGAAGAGATTCTGGAGGCAGTCAGGGAAGCAGGGATAGTTGGCATGGGTGGAGCCGGATTTCCCACTCATGTAAAATTGTCTCCCAAGGAGCCTGATAGGATTGAATATGTAATTGCCAACTGCGCGGAATGCGAGCCGTATCTGACTTCCGATTATCGAAGGATGATGGAGGAACCTGAGAAATTAATCAATGGTTTAAGAATTGTGTTGAAGCTGTTTGACAATGCACATGGTATTCTGGCGGTGGAGGATAACAAGCCTGATTGCATTTCTTTGCTCAAGCAGCTTACAAAGGATGATTCAAGAATTAGTGTAAAGGCAGTGAAGACCAAGTATCCGCAGGGTTCTGAGAGACAGTTGATTTATGCGACGACAGGAAGAAAGATTAATTCTTCCATGCTGCCTGCAGATGCCGGATGTATTGTAAACAATGTGGATACGCTGGTGGCTGTGCATCGTGCCGTTGCAGAGGGAAAGCCACTGATTGAACGTATTGTTACGGTTACCGGAGATGCCATCGGGAATCCGAGAAATTTCAGAGTGCGTATTGGCACAAGCTACGAGGAACTGGTGGAACAGGCAGGCGGATTTAAGGTACAGCCGGAGAAGATTATCTGCGGCGGACCCATGATGGGATTTTCCATGTTTGATTTGAAAGTGCCCACCACTAAGACATCCACCGCGTTGCTTGCATTCGAAAAGGATGATGTATCTGCTGCGGAAATCGGTCCCTGCATTCGATGCGGGCGTTGTGTTACTGCCTGCCCGAGCAGAATTGTTCCCAGCAGACTTTCGGATTACGCGGAGCATTTTCAGGAGGAGGAATTCCTGGCAAATGATGGTATGGAATGCTGTGAGTGTGGGTGTTGTAGCTTTGTTTGTCCGGCAAAACGCCCATTGACGCAACAGATTAAGTCGATGCGTAAGCTGCAATTGGCTAAGAAAAAGAAGTAGGAGGAAGGAAAAATGAGTGAATTATATAAAGTATCATCCAATCCTCATATCCGTTCCAAGGTGACAACGAATGGCATTATGTCGGCAGTGATTCTGGCACTTCTGCCTGCGATGGGGTTCGGAATATATCATTTCGGAATCAGAGCACTGTTCGTTGTAGTGACTACAGTGGCAAGTACTGTATTGACGGAGCTATTGTTCGGTCTTTACAAAAAGAAAATGACAATTTCTGACATGTCGGCAGTGGTTACGGGATTGCTTTTGGCGTTGAATTTGCCTGTGAGTATTCCGCTGTGGATGGCTGCACTGGGTGGCGTTTTTGCCATTCTGGTGGTTAAGCTGTTGTTCGGTGGTCTGGGACAGAATTTTATGAACCCGGCGTTGGCGGCGAGATGTTTCCTGCTCATTTCATTTCCTGCACAGATGACAAATTTTGCCTGTGATGCTTATACGGGTGCAACCCCGCTCGCTGCTTTGAAGGCGGGGGAGAGCGTCAATGTACTTGATATGGTGATGGGATATACGGCAGGTACCATCGGTGAGACCTCCATGATTGCTATTATCATTGGAGCATGCGTTTTGATTTTGCTTGATATTATTGATTTGCGAATCCCGGGCAGCTATATTTTATCCTTTCTTATTTTTATGGGATTATTCGGCGGACGGGGCTTTGACCCGGCGTATCTGTCTGCCCAGCTGGCAGGCGGCGGACTTATGCTGGGAGCATTCTTCATGGCAACGGATTATGTGACCAGACCCATAACGGTGAAGGGACAGTATTTGTTCGGCGTTTTCCTCGGTTTTATGACAGCAATTTTCCGAGCATTCGGACCGGGAGCGGAAGGAGTATCCTATGCTATCATTCTGGGAAATCTTTTGGTGCCGTTGATTGAAAAGGTGACGAAACCTATCTCTTTTGGCAAAGGAGGTAAGAAACGTGAATAAATCTGATATCAAAGTAATGTTAAAGGAAGCGGGCATTCTGTTTGCGATTACGCTGATAGCAGGCTTTGTTCTGGGATTTGTGTATGAACTCACTATGGAGCCGATTCGCTTGCAGAAGGAAATGGCAGTCAGGAATGCATGTGCTGAAGTGTTTGCCGATGCATTTGACTTTCAGGAGATTGTATATACTCCGAATGCGCGGGTTGCTACGGAACTTGCAAACAGGGGAATTAAAATCGGTACGGTGTATGAAGCGCAGGGAGCGTCCGGAGAAGGAATGGGGTATGTCATTCAGTCCACATCAACGGAAGGCTACGGAGGCAATATTGTTCTCTACGCCGGTGTGACGAAGGAAGGGGTTTTGAATGATATTTCCATCCTTGATATTTCGGAGACACCCGGACTTGGCATGAAGGCGGAGGATGAGCTGGTGCCGCAGTTCCATCAACAGCCGGTTACATGGTTTGTATATACCAAGAGCGGAAGTACATCCGAAGGCGAGATTGATGCCATCAGCGGCGCTACCATGACCACAGAGGCTGTGACCAACGCGGTAAATGGTACAATGCTTGTATATGAAGATATCATGCAGGGAGGTGGCAGCAATGAATAAAGTGACAGAGAGACTTTATAACGGCTTGGTAAAAGAGAATCCTACCTTTGTGCTAATGCTTGGTATGTGTCCTACACTGGCAGTCACCACATCGGCGATGAATGGTCTGGGTATGGGATTGACTACTGCAGCGGTATTGGCACTCAGTAATATAATGATTTCTGCACTGAGAAAAATCATTCCCAACAGAGTTCGCATTCCGGCATTTATTGTTATCATTGCCTCCTTTGTGACGGTGGTTCAGCTGTTGTTGGAAGCATATCTTCCTTCGCTGAATGAGGCGTTGGGCGTGTATATTCCGTTGATTGTCGTAAACTGTATTATTCTGGGCAGAGCGGAGAGCTATGCATATTTTAACCCTCCGATTTCTTCCCTTTTCGATGGTGTGGGAATGGGTCTTGGATTTGCTTTTGCATTGACCTGCATTGGTGCCTTCCGAGAACTTTTGGGTGCAGGAACTGTTTTCGATATCCGGATTATGCCGGATTCCTATACTCCTATCGGAATCTTTGTACTGGCGCCGGGAGCGTTCTTTGTGTTGGCAGCTCTTACAGCGTTCCAAAACTATATTAAGCTTTGCGGAGAGAAGAAGGGGAAGGATATGAGCAGGATTCAGTCCGGTTGCAGTGAGGATTGTATGAACTGTACGGACAGTGGCTGCTCTAAGTGCTTCTATGATGTCACACAAAAGGAGGAGAAATAAATGGATAGTGTAAAAGATATGTTGCTATTATTAATCAGTTCCTCCTTGGTGAGCAATGTGGTGCTCAGTCAGTTCCTTGGACTCTGTCCCTTCCTTGGCGTTTCCAAGAAGATTAAGACAGCGGCAGGTATGGGAACTGCAGTTATCTTTGTCATTACCCTGGCAAGTGCAGTGGCGGGAGTAATATATAAATTCGTGTTGCAGGCTTTGGGAGTGGAATATTTGCAGACCATCGTATTCATTCTGGTGATTGCAGCTCTGGTGCAGTTCGTTGAAATGTTTTTGCGGAAGGCAATGCCGTCCCTGTATGAAGCGTTGGGAGTTTATCTGCCCCTGATTACCACCAACTGTGCTGTACTTGGTGTGGCAATTACCAATGTGCAGAAGGAATACGGAATTTTATCCGGTATTGTCAATGGCTTTGCAACTGCCGTCGGATTCACTATTTCCATTGTGATTCTGGCAGGCATCCGTGAAAAGATGGAATATAATGATATCCCGAAATCCTTTCGGGGTATGCCCATTGTTCTGGTAACCGCCGGGTTGATGGCAATTGCGTTCTGCGGCTTTTCCGGCTTGTTGTAGAAGGGAGGAGGACAGATGAATCTTGTAGGAATTATTACTGCTGCTTCGGTAGTGGCTATTGTAGGAATCTTTGTCGGACTCTTTCTGGGTGTTGCCGGAATCTGGTTCAAAGTAGAAGTGAATGAAAAAGAAGAGGCAGTCCTGTCTGCTTTGCCCGGTAATAACTGTGGCGGTTGCGGCTATGCGGGCTGTTCCGGCCTTGCAACCGCCATAGTCAAGGGGGAGGCTCCCGTGAATGCCTGCCCTGTGGGCGGTGAAGCTGTGGGGGAACAGATTGCTGCGATTATGGGTGTCGATGCAGAGAAAACAGAGAAAAAGGTGGCTTTTGTACATTGCAAGGGCGATTGCGAAAAAGCAAGGGTTGATTATGAGTATGCAGGCAGCGAAGACTGCCGTATGCTGAGATTTGTGCCCAATGGAGGTCCTAAGTCCTGCAACAGTGGGTGTCTTGGCTTCGGTACCTGTGCGACGGTGTGCCCTTTTGATGCCATTTATGTGGAGCATGGCATTGCTGTGGTGGATAAGGAGAAGTGTAAAGCCTGCGGTAAATGTATTGAGGTATGTCCTAAGCATTTGATTTCCCTGATTCCCTACAGTGCTAAGCAGGTGGTTGCCTGCAGCTCTGCAGAGAAAGGTCCTGTGACCATGAAGGCCTGTGATATGGGATGTATCGGCTGCGGCATTTGTGTGAAGAACTGTCCTCAGGGTGCTGTTAAAGTGGAAGATTTTCATGCAAGCATTGATCATGAGAAGTGTACGGGCTGTGGCATCTGCGCTGAAAAGTGCCCGAAGAAGTGTATAGTAAGGGCATAATGATGAAAGCAGCGGTTTCGGAAAACAATTCAGAAAGGAGGGATGACTATGCAGTTGCCGGATAATTATGAGGAGCATTCCGGACTGACACCTACGGTGGTGACCGCGATAGTGGGAGTTACCTTGTTCGTGGCAGCAATTTTGGTGTTAGTTCTGATGTTGAATCGTCAGGAAAGGAATACAGACAGCAGTTCGGCTGCGGGCAGTGCCATCACCCTGAAGGAAGAGACGACGAATCAGGGGACGGAATATCCCGGTACGGATGAACTTCTGACAGGAAGCACTCTCACTCCCGATGATTTTGATTTCTGGGATAAATATCCGAAGCAAACGGAAGAATCCGTAGCAGTACCCCAAGAAGAAAAGAAGGAAGAGACGGTAGAGAATGACCCCGCCACGGACGGAAAACACACGTTGGTACAAATTGCTGACGGCAAGGAAGAGTGGGTGTTGATTAGCCCTTATCTGCCCAAGCATGAGTATGATTTTACGAAGTTGGTGTGCCAGTCTGATTTGATGAAATATTACGAGGATAATAAGCTGGTGTCCTATGTGGGGACGGATATTTCCAAGTATCAGGATTATGTGGATTTTGTTAAGCTCAAGAAGGCCGGTGTAGATTTCGTGATGCTTAGGGTGGGCGCCAGGGGCTACGGAAGCGGACAGCTGGTATTGGATGACTATTTTACGGATAATATTAAGCGAGCCTCCGATGCCGGGCTGGAAATCGGTGTCTATTTCTTCTCTCAGGCTATTTCTGTGGACGAGGCGGTAGAAGAAGCCAATATGGTGCTGGAGAATATCAAGGATTATCAGATTACCTATCCTGTGGCTATCGATATGGAGTATATTGCAAATGATACCTCCAGAATTGATAATTTAACGAAATCTGAGAAAACGCAGATTACCAAGAGCTTTTTGGATACGATTCTGGCAGCCGGCTATAAACCCATGCTTTACGGTAACAAGGAATGGTTGATTAAGCAGATTGATATGTCCAAGCTGACAGCTTATGATGTGTGGCTGTCACAGCAGACGGATATACCGGATTATCCCTACAAATTTACCATGTGGCAGTATAGCAATGAGGCTACACTGGATGGTATTGCCGGCTATGCTAATTTAGATATTAGCTTTATTGATTATTCTGAAAAATAAGAATCTGTTTCACGGATTTCGGTATTCAGATATTTTGGGAGAGATGGGTAGTGCAGAATAAATCTCGGCATATTGTCTGGGAGATATCCCCTCAATATAGTTTGGGGTGAAATTCTTGGTGACACCGTTTTTCCGGAGCATGTCGATTGCTTTGTTGTATGCGATGGCGGCTTCCAACTCGGTGGCATAGTAACCAATCACATAATTTCCATTGATATGAATGCGGGCAGCGAATAGAAGCTGTCCGCTTTTTTTTGTCCGACGTACTCCGTGGTAGGTGTTCCATATCTCCAGATTTTCACGGCGGAAATCAGAAGGGTCGCCGTTGCGGAAACAATAGTCCACATCTGCAACAGCATAGTTTTTGATTCCGTATCGGGAGGCTATGTTGACCTGCATTCCGTAATCTGCCACAAAATAATGATTGCCTCTGCACATAATCTTGTGGGAAGAGTAATAGAATAGATCATCCATATCAAATTTTAAGACATGGTTGGGACTTAAGTAGTAATAGAACAGACGCTGCCCCATATAGATGGGATTTCCGAAATAGATATTATTGTCACGGAAATTAATCAGACACACCCATTTTTCGAATGCCAGCCGGGAGGAGGTACGGTATGACAGTAACGTAACATCGGGATTGGCAAGAATCAAGTTTCCTTCCAGATAGGCCTGATGAGCCGATTCGGGTGAAGCATAGCTGCCGAGACTAATGTGTTTGCTCCGGTAGGTCAGGGATGCACGAAAATAAACGTCACCATTTTTCCTGGTAGCGGTGAATACACCTTCATAATGTTTTTGAATAGATGGTTGCTTTGTGATATCATTTGTCTTTCTCATAGGTGCATTATAACATTGTTTTATTATTTCGTTAAGAATATTTTGAGGACTTGTCTCATAAAATAATAATCGGTATCAATTTATGAGGAAAGGAACTTTGAAAATGATATATAAAAGAGCTATGAGCTGTCTGGCGCTCCTTTATTTTCTGTTCCTGCTTGCATGTCTGTGTATAAAGAGGATTGACGGAGACAAAGAAGCAGCGAAGTCCGCTTATGAGGTAAAGCTGGATGAAATCTATATGGCAGATGAAGAGGAAAATGTTATGGGAATTTCCACTGTTGCCGCATCGGGTCAACGGATTGTGGATTATCAGACGTTGGAAAAAGAGCTGGTGTACAAGCTTCCGGAAGAGGAACTTGAAACGCTGCTTCGGATTGTGGAGGCAGAGGCTGGCGGAGAGGATGAAGAGGGAAAACTTCTGGTAGCAAATGTTGTGTTGAATCGTGTGGGAAATGATAAATTCCCTGATACGGTTACGGAGGTGGTTTTTCAGCAGGAAAATGGTATTACACAGTTTTCTCCGGTACGGAACGGCAGATATTGGAGGGTGAAGATTAGTGAGGAGACGAGGAAGGCGGTGCAGAGAGCTCTGGAGGGGGAGGATATCTCCGGGGGGGCACTGTTTTTTGCTGCGAGAAAATATGCGGACAATGATAAAATGAAGTGGTTTGACGAGAAACTGGATTTCCTATTTGCACACGGCGGACATGAATTCTTTGCGCTGCCGTACTAAAATTTCACTTTGCCTTGCCGAATTCTTCGCTTTGCCTTGCTAAAGTGATTGCACGGCTAAGGAAAGTATGCTATAATACCATAGATTCTGAGAAACTGAGATTCAAATAAGATACGAGTGTGCAAGCAGCGCATGAAGGGAGATAAGATGGAAGTATTATATAACAGTACACGAAGCAAAGGAAATCCCGTGAAGGCTTCAGAAGCAATTTTAAAAGGACTTTCCGACGACGGAGGTCTGTTTGTGCCCGACCATATTCCGGCACTTGATAAGAGTTTAAAGGAGTTGTCCGAGATGTCTTATCAGGAGGTAGCCTATGAGGTGATGAAATTATTCCTGACAGATTTTACCGAGGATGAGCTGAAGAATTGTATCAATAGAGCTTATGACGAGAAGTTTGATACGGAGGTTATCGCTCCCCTTGTGGAAGCTGAAGGTGCTTATTATCTGGAATTATTCCATGGCTCCACCATTGCGTTTAAGGATATGGCATTGTCCATTCTGCCGCATCTGATGATTACCTCTGCACGCAAGAATCACATCAAGAATGAGATTGTGATTCTGACTGCGACCAGCGGTGACACCGGTAAGGCTGCATTGGCAGGTTTTGCAGGTGTGGAAGGAACGAGAATTATTGTATTTTATCCCAAGAATGGTGTCAGCCCGATTCAGGAGAAGCAGATGGTGACCCAGAAGGGAGACAATACTCTGGTAGTGGGTATCCACGGCAATTTCGATGATGCCCAGACAGGGGTAAAGAAGATTTTCTCTGATAAGGCATTGGCAAAAGAAATGGAAGAGAAGGGATTTCAGTTCTCCTCTGCAAACTCCATCAATATCGGTCGTCTGGTACCTCAAATTTGCTATTATGTGTACGCATATGCAAAATTATTACAGGAGGAGAAGATTGCTGATGGTGAGGCAATCAATGTAGTTGTTCCCACCGGCAATTTCGGTAATATTCTTGCAGCCTTCTATGCCAAGAATATGGGACTTCCCATTGGAAAGCTAATCTGTGCTTCCAATGATAATAAAGTACTGTATGATTTCTTTAGTACCGGTACCTATGACAGAAACAGAGAGTTTATGCTGACAAGCTCTCCTTCCATGGATATTCTGATTTCCAGTAACTTAGAGCGTCTGATTTACCGTATCGCAGGAAACAATGCGGATAAGAATAAGGAACTTATGACTGCGCTGAATGGTCAGGGCGTCTATGAGATTACTCCTGAGATGAAGGAGAAGCTGGCAGATTTCTACGGCAACTTTGCAACTGAGGTTGAGACTGCTGAGGAGATTAAGCGTCTGTATGAGGCTTGCGGTTATGTCATCGACACCCATACCTCCGTGGCGTCAGCAGTGTACCGCAAATATGTGGCTGAGACCGGTGATACTGCCAAGACGGTGATTGCTTCCACAGCAAGCCCCTTCAAGTTCACCAGAAGCGTTATGAACGCAATTGATGAAAAGTACGATGCTATGGGTGATTTTGAACTGGTGGATGAGCTTTCCAAGCTTGCAAATGTGAAGGTTCCTATGGCAATCGAGGAGATTCGTACCGCCCCTGTACTTCATGACAAGCAGTGTGATGTAGACAAGATGCAGGATGTGGTGAAGGATTTTTTGCATATTTAATGCTTGACTTCTGAAGAGTGATGACTGCATAGAATCTGATGAATGCGAGGGTGTAATCTGCTTCTGCGGATTCCCCTCGTTTTATATGTGCGCCTTGCGGCGCACGTCGCTAATGACGATAAGAAATGCAGATAGGCGATTATCTAATCGTGTCTATGGGAGAAAGGGGATATGAATGATTTCCGGGAAAATGAAAATAGAAAATATAGATTGTAATGAGAAGCAAAGAATCATTGCAATCAGTGATATACACGGAGAGGTCACATATCTGGACGGAGTTTTAAAGAAGGTACAGTATACAGAGCAGGATATTTTGGTGATTGTAGGCGATGTGATTGAGAAGGGCAGAGAAAGTTTGAAAACCGTCCGCTATATTTTAAAGCTTACGGAAAATAACCCTAATGTTCATGTGTCCATGGGAAATGTGGATTTGTATCGCCTAAGCCTATTCTTTGATGATAGTAAAGAGGGAAATGAAAAATTCATTGGTGGATTGCGCTGGACCAGAGATGTTTGGAAAAGGGGGCTTTTCTTGGATATTCTGGATGAAATGGGGATTGATTTGGAGGAGCTTTGCGAGGAAAATATTGCCGGAATCAAAGAGCAAGTAAAAAAGAAATATCAAAAAGAGCTGGAATTTCTTTGGAATCTTCCGACAGTGATTGCAATGGGGAATTTTATATTCGTTCATGGTGGAGTGTATTCGGACAAGCTGGAGGAACTGACGGAGACGGAGCCTTTTGTATATCTGAAACTGGATGACTTTATGAATAAGGATGTCAAGTTCGAGAAAACGGTTGTGGTGGGGCATTGGCCGACCTGTATCTATCGCGATGATATCCTAAGTATGAATCCCTTATTCAACTTCGATAAACACATTATTGCAATTGACGGAGGCTGTGCACTGAAGAAAGATGGAGGACAATTAAATGCGCTTGTAATACCTCATAAATATGCGGAAATATCAGATGTGGGTTATGTAGCCTATGACGATTATCCGGTGATGATTGCCCGGAAGGCACAGCAGGAACGAAAAAGTAATATTTCGATTCGATATACAAACTCCGAGGTGAAACTTCTGACAGAAAACGATGGTATTGCCAGTGTTGAGCATATCAGCACTGGCAAGGTTTTTGATGTACCGTCTTCTTTTTTGTATCAGAACGGTGACAGGTTATGTTGTACAGATTATAATGATACATATCTTGAAATAACGGAAGGGGATAAACTCTCTGTATTAGCCGAAAACAAGCAGGGTATGCTGGTGAAGAAAAACGGTGTAATCGGATGGTATCTGTTATAACAAAGTGATAAGTACAGAAAGGCAGGAGTGTATTATGAAAGCAAAGGAAATGTTAAGTAAAGTAGACCACACGCAGTTAAAGGCGTTTGCTACATGGGAGGATATTGTTAAGCTTTGTGATGAGGCTGTGGAGTACGGCTGTGCAAGTGTTTGTGTGCCTCCTACCTATATTAAAAGGATAAAGGATGTCTACGGGGACAAATTGAATATCTGTACCGTAGTGGGTTTCCCTTTGGGGTATAGTGTGACCGCAGCAAAGGTGTCAGAGGTGAAACAGGCCTTGGAGGATGGCTGTAATGAGATTGATATGGTGGTAAATATCAGTGATGTGAAAAACGGTCTGTTTGATAAGGCGGAGCAGGAAATCCGTACCTTGAAGGCTGCCTGCGGCGAGCATATCCTGAAAGTTATTATCGAGACCTGTTATCTGACTGAGGAAGAGAAAATTGCCATGTGCAAAGCCGTAACCAACGCAGGAGCAGATTTTATCAAGACTTCCACAGGGTTCGGCACGGATGGTGCTACCAGAGAAGATGTAGAGCTTTTTGCAAAGCATATAGGTCCTAATGTGAAGATTAAGGCAGCGGGAGGCGTGTCCACTGTGGAGGATTTGGAGATGTTTCTGGAACTGGGCTGTGAACGCATCGGAACCTCCAGAGCAGTAGGTCTGCTAAAGGGGGAAACGACACAAGGCTATTAATTGGATGAAGGAGGTTGCCATGGATACGGAAAAATTCGTGATTCAGAACAGATTGGCCGCATTGAGACAAAAGATGCAGGAAAACGGTATTGATTATTACATGATACCTACCGCTGATTTTCATAATTCTGAGTATGTGAATGATTACTTTAAGGTAAGAGAATATTTCAGTAGTTTCACAGGCTCAAACGGTACCCTTCTTGTGTGGCGGGAGGGTGCAGGACTTTGGACGGATGGCAGATACTTTATTCAGGCGGAGAGAGAGCTGAAGGGGACCGGGATTACTCTGTTTCGCATGCAGGAGGAGGGCGTGCCTGACATGGATTCTTTTTTGCAGGCTGAAATGGAGTGCGGTCAGACGCTGGGTTTCGACGGAAGAGTAATCACCGCAGCAGCCGGGCAGAAATATGAGAAGGTTCTGAAAGAGAAGCATGTCAGGTTTGTTTACGATAAGGATCTTGCCGAAGAAATCTGGACGGACAGACCGGCTTTTCCGACGGGAGAGGTTCGTGTGCCGGACAGGACAGTTATCGGGGAAGAAATAGAAGAGAAATTGGGAAGGGTCCGGGCACAACTGAAAACGGAAGGTGCTGACAGCCTGTTCCTTACCAAACTGGATGATTTGATGTGGCTTTTCAATATCAGAGGCTGTGATGTGGTGTGTAATCCGGTTGCGATTTCCTATGGATATATTTCAAGGGAGAGAGCGGTGCTGTTCCTTCAGAAGGAGGCTCTGAAGGACGAAGTGCGCGAATACTTGAAGGCTCATGGTGTAGAGCTTGCAGAGTATGCTGCAACGGTTGCATATTTAAAGAGTCTTCCGGAGGGTGAAAAGGTTCTGGTAGACAAACGGTATTGTAGTTATATGTTGTATCGGACGCTTTCCGAAAAACAGATACCCATAGAAGGTAAGAATCCGACAGAGGCCATGAAAGCAAGGAAGAATCCGGTGGAACTTGCCAATACGGAGCGTATTTTTCTGGCAGACAGTGTGGCTGTGACGAAGTTTATTTACTGGTTGAAATCCCATGTGGGCAAGGAGAAAATTACGGAAATTAGTGCTTCGGATTATCTGGAACAGCTGCGGAGACAGATTCCTGAATTCCTGGATTTGTCCTTTTCGACCATTGCCGGATATCGGGAGAACGGAGCCATTGTACATTACGAAGCTACTTCTGAGACGGATAAAGTGCTTGCACCGGAGGGAATGCTCCTGGTGGATTCCGGAGGACAGTATGTGGGCGGCACCACAGATGTGACCAGAACCATAGTGCTTGGACCGATTTCGGATGAGATGAAATATCATTATACTATGGTGGCGGCGGGTATGCTTCAACTATCAGCAGCACGCTGGATATATGGCTGTACCGGACGGAATCTGGATATTCTGGCAAGGCAGCCTCTTTGGAATGCGGGACTGGATTATAACCATGGTACGGGTCACGGAGTAGGTTATATGCTGAACGTACATGAAGGCCCTCAGAACCTGCGGTGGCGGTTCGCAGAAGGGGCACAGGAAGCGGTTCTGGAGGAAGGTATGGTCATCACCAATGAACCGGGTATTTATATCGAGGGAAGTCATGGTATCCGCATTGAAAATGTGATGGTGGCAAAGAAGGATATCAAGAATACCTATGGACAATTCATGCACTTTGATACCTTGACCTGGGTGCCCATCGACAGGGAGGGAATTGATGAAAGATACATGACGGAAGAGCAGAGGATGCTTCTTGGCTTGTATCAAAAGAGCGTCTACGATAAGATTTCTCCTTATCTTGAAGAAGAAGAAAAAGCGTGGCTTTATCGGGAGACGCAGCCGGAACCCGTCAGCGTATTGAGAAAGGAAAATAACACGTAGGAGACCATTTGTAAAATATGTATTAAATTTACCCGGAAAGCGTTTTTTATTTAGGTGAAGATATTGACGAAAAGCACACATATCTTGTATAATGAATAAGATTAATTAGCATAGGTGCCTTTGGGAAAAGAACCGTGTCAGTTAAAAAATACAAAGAAAGAGGTTTTGAACAGATGTCAAAGATCAATTTGGAAAAGTATGGTATCACCGGTAGTACTGAGATCGTGTACAATCCTTCCTATGAAGTATTGTTCGAGGAAGAGACCAAGGCTGGCTTAGAGGGTTATGAAGTAGGCCAGGAGACAGAGCTTGGTGCTGTTAATGTTATGACAGGTATTTATACAGGTCGTTCCCCTAAAGATAAGTATATTGTTATGGATGAGAACTCCAAGGATACAGTATGGTGGACAACCGATGAGTATAAGAATGACAACCATCCTATGTCAGAGGAAGTTTGGGCAAATCTTAAGGAAATCGCTATGAAAGAGCTCTCCAACAAGAGATTGTTCGTAGTAGATGCATTCTGTGGTGCCAACGCTGATACCAGAATGGCAGTTCGTTTTATCGTTGAGGTAGCTTGGCAGGCTCATTTCGTTAAGAACATGTTCATCCAGCCTACTGAGGCTGAGCTTGAGAACTTTGAGCCTGATTTCATCGTATACAATGCTTCCAAAGCAAAGGTTGAGAATTACAAAGAGTTAGGTCTGAATTCTGAGACTGCAGTTGCATTCAACATCACCAGCAAGGAGCAGGTAATCCTGAACACTTGGTACGGCGGTGAGATGAAGAAGGGTATGTTCTCCATGATGAACTATTACCTTCCTTTGAAGGGTATTGCTTCCATGCACTGCTCTGCAAACACCGATATGAACGGAGAGAATACTGCAGTATTCTTCGGTCTTTCCGGAACAGGTAAGACAACCTTATCTACAGATCCTAAGCGTCTGTTGATTGGTGATGATGAGCATGGTTGGGATGACAACGGCGTATTTAACTTCGAAGGCGGTTGCTACGCTAAGGTTATCAACCTTGACAAGGATTCCGAGCCTGATATTTACAATGCAATCAAGCGCGACGCTCTTTTGGAGAACGTTACCGTGGATGCAGAAGGCAAGATTGATTTCGACGATGGTAGTGTTACCGAGAATACCCGTGTATCCTATCCTATCAATCACATCAACAATATTGTACGTCCTGTTTCTGCAGCTCCTGCAGCAAAGAATGTTATCTTCCTTTCTGCAGATGCATTTGGTGTACTTCCTCCTGTGTCTGTTTTGACACCTGAGCAGACAAAATACTATTTCTTGTCCGGATTTACTGCAAAGCTTGCAGGTACAGAGCGTGGTATTACTGAGCCTACTCCTACCTTCTCTGCTTGCTTCGGACAGGCATTCCTTGAGCTGCATCCTACAAAGTATGCTGAGGAATTGGTTAAGAAGATGGAAGTCAGCGGTGCTAAGGCATACCTGGTTAACACCGGATGGAATGGTACCGGTAAGCGTATCTCCATTAAGGATACCCGTGGTATCATCGATGCAATTCTTGATGGTTCTATCGAGAAGGCTGACACCAAGAGCATTCCTTACTTCAACTTTGAGGTTCCTACAGAACTTCCCGGAGTTGACACCAACATCCTTGATCCTCGCAATACATATGCTGATGCTTCCGAGTGGGAGACAAAGGCTAAAGATCTTGCTGGACGCTTTGTAAAGAACTTTGCTAAGTATGAAGGAAACGCAGCAGGTAAGGCATTGGTAAGTGCAGGCCCTCAGTTATAATTGAAAGCTATGTTACAAAAGCCTCTCCTTTGGAAGAAATTCCAAGGAGGGGCTTTTTTGAGGAGAATAAAGATATCTGAATTTTTCAGTTGTAATATGCAGAGATTTTAGATATAATAAAAGTAACCTGAGATGTGCGATAAGTCTTATTCATTTTGAACCTACATTTACTTTCAACGGGATTCCTATATTGCCAATTGGCTGCCAGGCCCTCACTCCATACGGAGGATCGGAAGGGAAGGCAAAAGGTTGGTTGCGGTTACCCACCTAGCATAGCTAGGAGTCAAAAAATAAGACGCGGCATTTTGGGGATTATACAAAAGAAAAAGAGCAGTCCGGGAGGGCTGCTCTTTAAAACGTAATGGGAATATTTAGAAATAATGAGGATTATGATTTGAAAAGAAACAATCGAAGGCTTAGTAGAGCAGCAAGAGAGCAATTTCAGGAATTGATATATTGCATCGGATTACTGCTGGTCGGCATTCTGTTTATCTTGTATTTTTTGTTCTCATGTTTGAACGAAAAAGTCATTCCCGAAAAGATACATATTCCTGTGGTGGAAGTGTTTACTAATGTCTGGATTATCGGTAGTGATGATACAGGACTTATGATTTATCGCGACGGAAAGGAAGAACGATATGAGCTGGAACAGGGATGTGATATAGGACAGCCGGGCGGTAATGTGGCAGATATCACTCTGACAGATGGAAAAATAACAGATATTCAGATAAAATCTGAGAAATTAAATGGCAGAATCATGAGTGTAGACGCTGTTTCTGTGGAGGTGGAAGGCTATGGAGTGCTTCCGTTGTCAAAGGATTATAGGGGATATCGTATTTATAACAGATTAACCATGTGTAGGGCAGGGGATTTGAGTATCGGTTATGATTTTGCGGATTTGGTGTTGGATGAGGGCGAAGTATGCGGTATTCTGATTGTCAAGGAAGAATCCATGAAGTATATCAGAGTTCTTCTGAAAACTGCGGATTATGCAGGACTCTTACACGAGGAAGTGGTTTTTACGGGAGATTCTTCCTTTACTGTTTCTTACGGAAACTATGATAATCCCATACAGGAGGAATATCAGCCCGGAGAAAAACTGACGATTGGCATGGACAGCCGGTATTTTGATGGGGAAAGAATTGTTATTTCACCCAATGTGCTCACCGGGAAAATCATTTTAATAAATGTGCATCGCAGTCAGGGAGAGCCTGCTTACAGCGGACAGATAGAACTGGTTCGTACGGAAGAGGGTATCGCAGTCATCAACGAGATACCTCTGGAGGAGTATCTATATAGCGTGGTTCCCAGTGAGATGCCGTCATCTTATCCGAATGAGGCGTTGAAGGCACAGGCAATCTGCGCCAGAACTTATGCATACGGACATATGCTGAAGGCGGGATATCCCCAATATGGGGCGCATGTGGATGACAGCACCTCCTATCAGGTTTATAATAATGTTTCGGAACAGGCGAGTACCACAACGGCAGTGAAGGAGAGCTACGGAAGGCTGTTATATACTGACACGGGAGAGCTTGCCGGAACCTATTATTATTCAACCTCCTGCGGAGTGGGAAGTGATGCCGGAATATGGAAGACTGAGGCGGCGGAATGCATTGATTACCCGGAGGCTAAGCCTGTGAATCGATTATTTCTGCAGCGCGTACATGATAATTCGGATGGAATAAGTTCGACGGAGATAGATGACCTAAAGGAGGAAACTTCCTTTGCTGCGTTTATCACCTCTCGTAACGAGGAGGATTTTGAGGCTTCGGAGCCCTGGTATCGGTGGACGTATGAAGTTGAGCAAATAGATGCCGGAAGAATTTGTAGGCTGATGCAGGACAGATACCGTAATAATGAGAAACTGATTCTTACCCTGGAGAGGAACGAATATGTATCGAAGCCGATAGAGTCATTTGATAGAATTCTTGATATCTTTGTTTCTAAAAGAGGAGCAGGGGGAATTGCAGAGGAATTGCTGATTGTGACTGCAGAGCATACTTATAAAGTGATTTCGGAATATAATATACGATGTGTGCTCAATAACGGTGTGAGTAAGGTGCTGCGTCAGGACGGCAGCGAAGTAAGTTCGCCTACACTTTTGCCCAGTGCATTTTTTACTTTGGAAATTGTCAGAGAACAGGAAGGTGTGGTAGGATATGTTTTATCGGGCGGCGGCTTCGGCCATGGAGTAGGCATGAGTCAGAATGCTGCAAAGCAAATGGCAAAGGACGGTTATACCGCGGAGAATATCCTGATGTTTTTCTTTGACGGCTGTTCGGTGCGAACAACTTATGGGGGCTGAACTACACCGGTAGCAGGGGAAGTACATTGTATGGAGGCATAATGATATCATGCATAAGAGAATTCATATTTTGAGAGATTTGACAGAGAAAATGAAAAGACAGAATATTAGTGCACACGCTGCCAGTACGGCTTTTTTTCTTTTTCTCTCACTGGTTCCCATGTTAATTGTAATTTGCACAGTGATACCCTACACACCGCTTACAGAGGAGAACCTTGTGAAGGTGATTACGGATATTACCCCGGAAACGGTGGATAAAATGGCTGAAAACCTGATTTCTGAGGTGTATGATGAGTCTGCCGGAGTTTTGTCCATAGCACTTTTGGCTACCATTTGGTCTGCCGGTAAGGGAGTTCTCGCGTTGATGCGTGGCTTGAATGATGTCAATGATGTGGAGGAGGAGCGTAATTATTTCCTTGTTCGTACGCTTGCTTCCTTTTATACCGTCATCATACTGATTGTAGTGATATTGTCCCTGTTACTGATGGTTTTCGGAAATCGTCTGATGGATATCATTCTTTACAGAATTCCGCAACTTCGGTTGTTGGTAGAGTTTCTGATGAATTTTCGATTTATATTTGTATGGTTGATTTTGACGGTTTTCTTTGCCATGATTTATGCCTATATTCCAAATGTCCGGTTGAAATTCCGGGATCAGCTGACGGGTGCTATGTTCAGTGCAATTGTGTGGAGTGTGTTTTCATGGGGCTTCTCTATTTATGTAGATTCCGGTCAGGCGGCAAGTATTTACGGCAGCCTGTCTATCATTGTGATTGTGATGCTCTGGATGTATTTTTGCATGTATATATTTTTGGTGGGAGCATATGTAAACCGTTATTTTTATTTGCTGGATGAGGAGTGAAGGAGGAAGGGAGGCAAGCTCTTGTAAGAAGTGCTTGACATTTTTCCGTAAACTGAATAAAATAAAGAACAGTGATAAAGGCAATGAAGGTACACAGTAGCATTTCGTTTTCTATCAGAGAGGGGAAGCCACCGGCTGCAAGCTTCCTTAAGTTCGGACGGAATGTCGAATTTCCTACCGGAGCTGCTTGGAGGAACAAAGTACATGGAATGCAGATGGTTTTGCCTGCGGATGTATTTTCAGTAATTCAAGCCGGGTCGCGCCCGTTACGCGTAAATGAGAGCCTTGAAGAAACAGTGGTTTCTTCGGAATCAGGGTGGTACCGCGGATTAGATTCGTCCCTTGCATAGAGATATGCAGGGGATTTTTTTATGAAAAGAAAAATACAGAAAGGAAACAAAAAATGAACGCAAATTTGGAACAGATTAAGCAGGAAATCATAGCCGGCGCAGAGGAATTGAAGTCCTCGAAGGAAGTATATGAATTCAAAAAGAAATTTTTGGATGGTAAGTCCGGAAAAATCGGATTGTTAATGAAGGAGATGAAGAATATCCCGCCTGAGCAAAGAGCGGATTACGGTAAGGGCGTAAATGAGCTGAAGGAATGGGCTCTTGGATATCTGGGAGAGCTGGATGTGAAGATGAAAGCCAAGGAGCTTCAGGCCAGATATGAGTCTGAGAAGCTGGATATATCTCTCCCGGCGGTCGAATCTGAGGAAGGTAACCTTCATCCCATTACTCTGGTTCGCAACCAGCTGATTGATATTTTTGCGGGGATGGGCTTTGAGATTTATGAAGGAACGGAGATTGAGACGGATTATTATAACTTTACAGCCTTGAATACCCCACAGGATCATCCGGCAAGGGATATGCAGGATACCTTTTATTTGTCTCCGGAGTTTCTGCTTCGTACACAGACCTCTGCCGGTCAGATTCATGTCATGGAGAGCAAGAAGCCACCCATTAAGATTTTATCTCCCGGTAAGGTATTCCGTTCCGATGATGACGCAACCCATTCGCCCATGTTTACTCAGATGGAGGGACTTGTGGTTGATAAGGGAATTACACTTTGCGATTTACAGGGAATGCTTGATGTATTTGTAAAGAAGATATACGGCGAGGGCACAAAGACAAGACTTCGTCCCTCCTATTTCCCGTTCACTGAGCCTTCAGTCGAAGTGGATTGCAGCTGCTTTGAGTGCGGCGGAACCGGCTGTAAGCTCTGCAAGGGAACCGGTTGGATAGAGATTCTGGGTGCAGGTGTTGTGAACAACAAGGTGCTGGAAAACTGCGGAATTGATTCCAATGAATACAGCGGTTTTGCATTTGGTATCGGTATTGAGCGTACTGCGATGTTGAAATACGGAATTAATAACATTAAATTGTTGTTTGAATCTGATTTGCGTGTTTTGAAGCAGCTGAACGACTAATAGCAAGTATTACGGAAAGGTTAGGTATATTAAGATGATTACACCCCTTAGTTGGTTGAAAGAATATGTTGATATAGATGTAACACCACAGGAGCTTCAGGACAAATTGTTCTCCTGCGGCTTCGAGGTGGAAGAATTATACGAGGTTGGTAAAGATATCAGTAAGGTAGTAGTGGGAAAGGTTCTGACCTGTGAGGCGATCCCTGATACGCATCTCCATGTATGTCAGGTGGATTGCGGACAGCATGGTACCTTCCAGATTTGCTGCGGTGCCGACAATGTAGCGGCAGGTGGCAAATTTCCCGTGGCGTTGGTGGGCGCAACCGTATACGCTACAGCAAAAGACCACAAGACAGTGGAAGGTGTAATGACCATAGGCAAGGGAAAGCTTCGCGGATATGAGTCATGCGGTATGCTGTGCTCCGGCACAGAACTTGGCATCAGTGAGAATATGTATCCCGGTGCAGGCTATAACGGACTTCTGGTTCTTCCTGAGGATGCTGAGATTGGTGCAGACGTAAAGCCTATGCTTGGCCTGGATGACTGGATTTTCGACATTGCCATTACTGCCAACCGTCCCGATTGCCAGAGTATTCTGGGTATTGCAAGAGAGGTTGCCGCAGTGCTGGAGAAGGATTTGAAAATGCCGGATTTGAGCTATACGGAGACTGATGCGACGCTGGAGGGCTTTGCCGTGAAGGTAGATTGTCCTGATTTGTGTCCCAGATACAGTGCTCATTATGTGACGGATGTGAAGATTGGGGAATCACCTGCATGGATGAAGCGCAGACTTGCACTTGTGGGAATTGATGCCATTTCCAATGTGGTGGATATTACCAATTATATATTAAAAGAACTGGGACAGCCCATGCATGCATTTGACCTTGCCACTTTGGAGGGCAATGCAATCCATGTGAGACGGGCAAAGGATGGGGAGACCATCACGACCCTGGACGGTCAAGATTTGACCCTTACCAATGCCAATATGTTGATTTGTGACGGTGTGAAGCCTGTTGCTCTGGCGGGGGTTATGGGTGGTTTGAACTCCGAAATTCGTGAGACGACAAGTGCTGTGTTATTTGAATCGGCGAAATTTGCCCGTGACAATATCAGAAGAACCTCCAGAGCCCTGGGCAAACGTTCCGATTCCAGCGCACGCTATGAAAAGGGTGTGGATGAGTATGCCACCGTTATGGCAATGAAGCGTGCACTTCATCTGATTGAAGAGCTGGACTGCGGTAAGGTTTCCAAGCTTCATGTTGATGTTAATGTGGGCAACAGTGTGGAGCCCCGAGCTTTAACCGTAAGTATTGATAAAGTAAATAAGTGTCTCGGTATTGTGGTGCCTAACGAAGAGATTCTGAAGATTATGACGAATTTATGCTTTGAACCCGAAATTGAGGGAGACAATCTGATTTTGAAGGTACCTGCGTACCGTGAGGATATGGAATCCTACCAGGATGTGGCTGAGGAGGTCATCCGCATGTATGGTTATGAGCATGTTGAGCCTGCATTTATGCCTTCTGCCCAGGTCACCATCGGTGGTTTGAATCAGACGCAGAAGTCAGAGCTTCGTCTGAAAAAAGCACTTTGCGGTATAGGAGCATATGAATGTATTCACTATTCCTTCTTCTCACCCTCCGACCTGGATATGCTGAGACTGCCTGCGGATGCTGTGGAGAGAAAAGCAATCAGACTGATGAACCCTATCAGTGAGGAACTGTCTCTGATGAGAACAACCTTGGCTGCCTCCATGGTTAATGCCATCGTCCGCAACCAGAAGAAGGGAAATTTGGAGGGAAGATTATTTGAAATCGGCAATGTATTCTTGCCCTATGAACTTCCCCTGACCCGGTATCCTGATGAGAAGGCAAGACTTTGCGTGGGTATCTTTGGAGAGAAGGAATCCTTCTTTACCATGAAGGGAATTGCAGAGAAACTTGCGGATACGTTACAGGTGAAATTTACCTATGAGAATATGAACAATACCTTTTTGCATCCCTATCAGACGGCACGCGTTCTGTGTGAAGGCGAAGAGGTCGGTTATTTCGGTAAGCTTGCATATGACATTGCTGAGGAACAGGATTTGCGTACTCCCGTATTTATTATGGAGATGGATATGAAGGTTCTTTCCCGGTGGTATGGCAGAAAACCTGTATTTGTGCCCCTTCCCAAATTCCAGGAGGAACAGAGAGATTTGGCACTTGTGGTAGACAGAGAGATTACCTGCGGTCAGCTGGAAGCAGTGATGAGGGATGCCTGCAAATATATTACAAAGATTACTCTCTTTGATATCTATGAGGGAGAGCAGATTGCCGCCGATAAGAAGAGCATGGCGTTCACGGTGGTATTTACCCCGAAGGAAGAGGCATTCACCACAGAAAGCGTTGATGCGTTTGTGAAGAAGATATTAAAGCAGCTGAATAAAAACTGTGGCGCTGAGCTTAGAAGCTAGGTGTGTTGTGTATAGGTGATAAGGTAAGGTATGAAAATGACGGAATTTAACAATTCGCTCTATTTCAACGGAGAAGAGTATTGTATGCAATCCTTGAAATTACAGGAGCTTTCAGAGGGCGTTGAGACGCCGTATTATGTATATGATATGAATTATATCCTGAAACAGTATCAACAGCTTAAGGCGTGCTTCCCTTGGGAAAATGTGAGATTGTTCTATGCCATGAAGGCAAATTACAATCCTCATATTTTAAAAATTATGAAGGAGAATGCATTCTGCCTTGATACAGTCAGTCCGGCAGAGGTTATTTTGGCTAAGAAAATCGGGTTTGACAGCAAGAATATTCTGTTTACTGCCAATAATATGACAGATGAAGAAATGGAAATCGTGAAGGCACAGGGTGTGTTATTCAATATTGATTCTTTGTCAAGACTGGAGACATACGGCAGGTATTATGAGGGCTCTTCGGTCTGTGTGCGCATTAACCCGGATGTACAAGCCGGTGAAAATGAAAAGGTAATGACAGCCGGGAACCTGAGCAAATTCGGAATTCTTCTGGAGGATATTCCCAAGGTGATTTCCATTGCCAAGGAGCATCATATCAAGATAGTGGGATTGCATGAGCATACGGGAAGCGGAATTTCCGATACGGGCAAGGTGTTTGAGAGCATGGAAAAGCTTTTGAACATATTGAATCCGACGGATTTTCCAGACTTGGAATTCGTGGATTTCGGCGGAGGATTCAAGGCAAGATATGCACCGGAAGAAAAGTCCATCGATTACAGGGAATTCGGCAGGAAGGCAGTAGAGCTGTTTGACGCTGCCTGCAGAAAGTACGGACGGAAGCTTGGCATGTATTTTGAACCCGGCAAATATACAGTAGCAGAGAGCGGATGTATGGTGGTTCAGGTAAATACCGTCAAGGATAACAAGGGACGTTTGATTGTGGGAACCAATTCCGGCTTTCCCCATCTGATTCGTCCGGTATTTTATGATGCATATCATCATGTGGTGAATCTGAGTAATCCGCAGGGAGAGGTGAAGGTGTACGATATCTTCGGCAATACTTGTGAATCCGGGGATTGTTTTGCCAAAGAGAGAAAAATCCCGCAAATCCGGATCGGGGATTATCTGGCTATCATGAATGCCGGAGCTTACTGCCGTTCCATGGCATCGGAGTATAATCTGCGACCTTTACCGGCGGAGTATGTCGTTTATAACGGAGAGCTTTTGTCCTCGAAGAGAAAGCTTTCCCATGAAGAGCTGGCGGACAGAATACTTGCTGACTATGGGTTGGCATAAATTTTAGTTGGTAGGAGGGTATTCAGTAGGATGGAAAAGAAAAATACATGGGAAACCTATGATGCAAAGCAGATAAAAAAGTTGGAAAAGCTGTGCGGAGAATACAGAGAATTTCTTGACAACGGGAAAACAGAACGTGAGTGCATTGATACCATTGTCAATACCATAGAGGCTGATGGCTACTTGGAGCTTGAGAGTATCATCAAGGCAGGCGGAAAACTGAAAAAGGGTGATAAGGTCTACAGCGTATGGATGAACAAGTCCATTGTGATGTTCAAAATCGGCGAGAAGCCCATGACAGAGGGAATGAATATTTTGGGAGCGCATTTGGACAGCCCCAGACTGGATATCAAGCAGAATCCATTGTATGAGGATGGTGGCTTTGCGTATCTGGATACCCATTATTACGGTGGTGTAAAGAAATACCAGTGGGTGACGATTCCCCTTGCAATCCATGGCGTCATTGTGAAGAAGGATGGTACTACAGTGGAAATCAATGTGGGAGAAAATGAGGACGACCCTGTATTCTTTGTATCTGATTTGCTGATTCATTTGGCACAGGAGCAGTTGGAGAAGAAGGCTGCGAAGGTGATTGAAGGAGAAGCGCTGGACATCATCATCGGTAATAAGCCGGTGTGCCTGGATAAGAGCAAGACGGATGAAGCGTCGGAGGATGACAAAAAAAATACCGGCAAGGAAGCTGTGAAAACCGGTATTCTCAATATTCTGAAGGAAAACTACGGTATTGAGGAGGAGGATTTCATTTCTGCAGAACTGGAGGTGGTTCCTGCCGGAAAAGCAAGAGAGGCAGGCTTTGACCGCAGCATGATTCTGGCATACGGTCAGGACGACAGAGTCTGTGCATTTACCTCTATGAAAGCTATGCTTGATACCTCCGAGACGGAGAGGACGGTATGCTGCATCTTGGTGGATAAGGAAGAAATCGGCTCCGTAGGAGCTACCGGTATGCAATCAAAATTTTTTGAAAATTCTGTGGCGGAGGTAATGAACCTGTGCGGTGAATACAGTGAATTGAATGTGAGAAGATGTCTGTCCCGCTGTTGTATGCTTTCCTCCGATGTGAGCAGTGCCTTTGACCCCACCTATGCTGCAAGCTTTGATAAGAAGAATGTGGCTTATCTGGGCGGAGGCATGGTATTTAATAAATTTACCGGTGCAAGAGGAAAATCCGGCTCCAATGATGCGAACGCAGAGTATCTGGCACATATTCGCGAGATTTTTGATAAGGCTTCCATCAATTTTCAGACTGCTGAGCTGGGAAAGGTTGATTTGGGCGGCGGCGGAACCATTGCGTATATTCTGGCATTATATGGAATGAATGTCATTGACAGTGGAGTGGCTGTCTTGAATATGCATGCACCTTGGGAGGCCACCAGCAAGGCAGATGTCTATGAGACCTATCGCGGTTACAAGGCATTTGCGGAAGGAGCGTGTCTGTAATGACAGGGATGCCGGAAGACAAGACGCAGACGGCCACGGAACAGCAGCTGCTAAAAAAGGATTTTTACTTTGAATTGCCGGAAGAGTTGATTGCACAGGATCCTCTGGAGGACCGTTCCTCCTCCAGATTGTTAAAGCTTAATAAAACCACGGGAGAGGTGTCCCATCATGTTTTTACGGATATTGTGGACTATCTGCATCCGGGAGATTGTCTGGTATTGAATAATACCAAGGTAATACCTGCCCGCCTTTTGGGAGAGAGAGAGGGCACAGGAGCCCATGTGGAGGTTCTCCTTCTGAAAAGAAGGGAAGGAGACGTGTGGGAAACCCTTGTTAAGCCGGGGAAAAAATGCAGACCCGGAGCACGGCTGGTATTCGGTGATGGTCTGCTGAAGGCTGAGGTTCTTGAGACTGTTGAGGAGGGAAACCGTCTGATACATTTTGCATATGAAGGCATCTTTGAGGAGGTGCTGGACAGACTTGGCGAAATGCCTCTGCCGCCCTATATCACGCACAAGCTTCAGGACAAGGGGCGTTATCAGACCGTATATGCGAAATATGAGGGCTCCGCTGCGGCACCCACTGCCGGGCTTCACTTTACCAAGGAGCTGCTGAAGCAGATAGAGGATAAGGGGGTTGAAATTGCTTATGTGACCCTGCATGTGGGTCTGGGAACCTTTCGACCGGTGAAGGAGGAGAATGTATTGCAGCATCATATGCATTCCGAATTCTATCAGGTTACGGAGGAGGCCGCCGAGAAAATAAACCGAACCAAAAGAAATGGCGGAAATGTAGTTTGTGTAGGTACCACCAGCTGCCGTACCATTGAAAGCGCTGCGGATGATAACGGCGTGGTGCATGCGGGCTGTGATAATACGGAAATTTTCATCTACCCCGGATACCGGTTTAAAGTATTGGATGAGTTGATTACGAATTTCCACCTTCCGGAATCCACGCTTGTGATGCTGGTGTCTGCTCTTGCGGGAAGAGAAGCGGTGCTCGGAGCATATGAGGAAGCAATCAAAGAGAGATATCGTTTCTTTAGCTTCGGTGATGCAATGTTCATCGGAAATGATTAATCGTTGAGTAATCCTGCAATTTTTACTTGTGAGAACCCATGGACAATGGTATACTTAAGAAAAATGGGTGCGAGGTCTCGCAGAAACGGAGTTACACATGGAAGAGAGAAGAAGAAGCAAAAGAACCAGTATGCAGTCAAAACTTTTGATTAAGCGTTTGGATGGCAATGAAAAGGATGAGGTAGCGATTGACATTGCGGATATTTCCAAGAGCGGAATTGGCTTTAGCTGTAAGGAGGCTCTTACAATCGGTGCCGTATATGAGTCGTATCTTACTATTTGGACGAAGGAGGTACTTCATGCCTTTTTGCAGATTGTGAGAATCGAGTTGAAGGACAAGGAATTCTCATATGGTGCTATATTTATCGGCATGCCTGAAATGGATGCAAGCAGAATCGAAGTTTATCAGAGCTTTCATGAATAATAAAATGGGAAAAATGAGATTTGATTACAGACAGGCAGTCACGCTAGTGGCTGCCGTTATGCTTTTTTTATTGTATATTACGATTTTTTCGTTCTCGGCGCAGGATGCGGAACAATCAGGCGGGTTGAGCCACAGGATATCCGAGACCTGTGTGGAGTTTGCCGAAAAGATGTCGGGTGAAACGTGGACGGCACTTGTGAAAGCGCAGCTCGCTGATTTGGTGGAGCATCCGATTCGGAAGCTTGCTCATTTCGCTGAGTATTGCTATATGGGAATTCTGGTTTTCACCATATGGAGACCATGGCTTCAGCGGGGACACAGATTTTACGGATTGGTCACAGTATGGGTTTTCCTTTCGGCTGCAGGAGATGAATTCCATCAGCTGTTTGTGCCGGGCAGGTACGGAAGTCTCGGAGATGTGATGCTGGATACCTGCGGAGGCATTGTAGGAATGGCTCTGTGTATCGGTGCGGAAAAGCTCTTCCTGCTAATGAAACGTGTAATTTTGAGCCCGAAGAAGCTCTGAGGTCTTCAGGAGAGAGGCCTCCTCGTACAATTCAATCTGAAGTACACCATCCTCAGCTTCTCTGTTATGTGAGATTCCGATATTTTTGATGCTGATATCGTGGGAGGCAAGAAGGGCTACGATGCTTGCCAGAGCACCCGGTTTGTCGGCGATATCGATGCGGATACAGTAGCTTTTTTTGATGGGACCGCTGGAGGCATTGCTAAAGGAATCCCTGTATATCCGGGCGGCTTCGAACAGCTCATAAAGAGAAGTTGCATTTCTGTGCTCCAGAGCTTCTTTTACGGAAGTTAGGGAATGAATATAGTCTTTTAACAAATCAATGATATTCTCCGTATTGGTGAGGCAAATCTGCTGCCACATACCTGCGGAGGAGGATGCAATTCTGGTAATGTCTTTGAAACCACCTGCTGCAATCATTTTCATAATGCCGTCCTTGGAATCATTATCCTTTACAAGGTTTACCAAAGAAGCGGCAATGACATGGGGAAGGTGACTTACCGCTGCGGTTACATAATCATGCTGCTCCGGTTCCAACACCAGGGGAATAGCCCCGAGTGTCTGTACCAGCTCACAGTATGAGGAGAGCATTTCTGCGGGCGTTTCTTTCGTAGGGGTCAGGATATAGTATGCGTTTTCCAACAAAACGGCTTTAGAGTTAACAAAGCCCACTCGTTCACTGCCTGCCATGGGATGTCCGCCGATAAATTGGCGGCTGAGACCTGCCTCGCTGATAGCCCTGTGGATATCGGCTTTCACACTTCCCACATCCGTGAGAAGACAGTGGGGGGAGAGCAGATGCTTTACCGTTTGCAGGTTTTCATCGTTTTTCTGTACGGGAGCACACAGGAAAATGTAATCACAGTTCCGGAAGTGTTCGTCGATGGACGAGGTGACAATATCAGCCACCTGTTCTGTTCTGGCCTGTAGTAATGTATTTTCGTTGATGTCGTAGGCGATAACGGTACTGTCAGGCAGCTTCTCCTTGATAGCACGGGCGATGGAGCCGCCGATAAGTCCCAAGCCGATAAAACCACATGTGATGGACATGATTGAAGTCTCCTTTACGGTAATGCATATCTGTGAACGGGTAAGAATATACTGTATTGACTATATCAATTTAAAGCGCGAAAGTCAAGGTTTGCTCCGGTTTTTAAAAAAAGACAGCATTTATGGTGAAAAATACTAACAATTACTTGTAATGAGTAAGAAAATTTAGTAAAATAAACGCATGGGATTTATGGATTCAGCAAAAAGAATCGGCATATTCCCCAAAAACACCAAAATTGGAGGACGACATATGAATATTTACACAACTGACAAAATTCGTAATGTGGTATTATTGGGTCATGGTGGCTGCGGCAAGACCAGTCTGGTTGAGGCAATGGCATATTTATCAGGTATTACTTCCAGAATGGGAAAGGTTACAGATGGCAATACCATTAGTGATTACAGCAAGGAAGAGCAGAAGAGACAGTTCTCCATCAGTTCCTCTGTAGTTCCGATTGAGTGGGACGGGTACAAAATTAACGTGATAGACACTCCCGGATACTTTGATTTTGTAGGCGAAGTGGAAGAAGCAGTGAGCGCAGCGGGTGCAGCGATTATCGTTGTGAACGGCAAGTCGGGTATCGAGGTAGGTACCCAGAAGGCTTGGGAGCTATGCGAAAAGTACAAATTACCAAGAATCATCTATGTGACCAATATGGATGTAGATAACGCTTCCTTCCGTCAGGTTGTAGAAGATATGACCTCCTTATACGGAAAGAAAATTGCTCCGTTCAATCTGCCGATTCGTGAGAATGAGAAGTTTGTCGGATATGTAAATGTTATTGCTGAGACAGGTAACCGTTGGCAGGGAAAGGATGTAGTTCCCTGTGAGGTGCCGGATTACAATAAGGCGAATCTTCAGATTTGCAGGGATACCCTGATGGAGGCGGTTGCAGAGACCAGCGAAGAATTCATGGAGAGATATTTCAGTGGTGAGACCTTCTCCGAGTCCGAAATCAGAGCAGCAATCCGTACCAATGTATGCGACGGAAGCATCGTTCCCATGACAATGGGCTCCAATGTGTTGTGCCAGGGCGTTTATACCCTGCTTGATGATATCATCAAATACCTGCCAAGCCCTGAGAACCGTGAGGTTGCAGGTATCAACATGAAGACCAACGAAATCTATCATGCTGATTATGATTTTGCAAAGGCGAAATCCGCATACATTTGGAAGACGATTGTGGATCCCTTCATCGGCAAGTACTCCCTTATCAAGGTGAACTCCGGTGTGCTGAAGACAGATGATTTGATTTATAATGTAGATCGTGATATCGAAGAGAAAATCGGTAAATTATATGTTCTTCAGGGAAATAAGCCGATTGAGGTAAGTGAGCTTCATGCTGGCGATATCGGTGCGTTGGCTAAGCTTACGGCTGCGAGAACCGGCAACAGCTTATCCACGAAGGCAACCACCGTGAAGTTTGGTAAATTTGAGATTTCCACACCCTATACATACATGCGTTACAAGCCCAAGAATAAAGCGGATGTGGATAAGATTTCTCAGGCATTACAGAAGATTACCCATGAGGATTTGACGGTTAAGGTGGTAAATGATTCCGAGAACAAACAGCTTTTGCTTTACGGCATGGGCGACCAGCATTTGGAGATTATTGTCAGCCGTCTTTTAAACGAGTATAAGGTTGAGGTAGAGCTTGATAAGCCGAAGATTGCTTACAGAGAGACCATTAAGAAAACCTCAGATGTGGAATACAAATACAAAAAGCAGTCGGGAGGACATGGTCAGTATGGTCATGTTAAGATGCGCTTCTCACCGGCATCTGACCCTGAGGTTCCGTATGAATTCGAGCAGGAGGTTGTGGGCGGAGCTGTTCCCAAGAATTTCTTCCCTGCAGTGGAGAAGGGAATTCAGGAGTCTGTAGTAAGAGGTCCTCTGGCAGCGTATCCGGTAGTGGGAGTGAAGGCTGTGTTGTACGATGGCTCCTATCATCCCGTGGATTCCTCCGAAATGGCATTTAAGACTGCCTCTGTTCAGGCGTTTAAGAAGGGCTTTATGGAGGCACATCCCGTATTACTTGAGCCGATTATGTCTCTTAAGGTTACCGTGCCCGATTCCTATACCGGAGATATCATGGGCGATTTGAACAAGAGAAGAGGACGGGTGCTTGGTATGAATCCTACCGTAGGCGGCAAGCAGATTATTGAAGCGGATATTCCTATGAGCGGATTGTTCGGTTATTGTACGGATCTCCGTTCCATGACCGGCGGACGCGGAGAGTATGCTTATGAATTCGCAAGATACGAGCAGGCACCCTCCGATGTGCAGGAGAAGGAGGTTGCAGCCAGAGCTGCGAAGGTTGCTGAAAATAACGCGGAGGATTAGGATGTTCATTTCTGATATGTTTTATGCGTCGGTTCTTGACAGAGATGTCAAAACACGTTAAAATAAGCGTTAGTTTGATGAAGTAAAGTGGTATTATGGAATTTGAGCCCTTTCGTCTCTAAAACGAAAGGGCTTTTTATATTCGCGGATACGCAGCATTTCCGGCTGGGTTATTTGCGAAATATTATGAAAGATAGAAAGAGGTTACATCATGGAAAAAGTTTATAATCCGAAAGAGATTGAGAAAAAATGGCAGACTTATTGGGCTGAGCATGAGACTTTTAAGACTGATGTGTGGGATTTCAGTAAGCCTAAGTATTATGCACTGGATATGTTTCCCTATCCCTCAGGTGTGGGTTTGCATGCAGGACATCCTGAAGGCTATACAGCCACTGATATCATGTCCCGCATGAAGCGCATGCAGGGCTATAATGTACTGCATCCCATGGGCTATGATTCCTTTGGTCTGCCAGCTGAGCAGTATGCGGTCAATACCGGAAATCATCCCAACGGCTTTACGCAGGAGAATATAGAGACCTTCTCCAAGCAGTTGAAGGAGCTGGGCTTTGATTATGACTGGAGTAAGATGATTGCAACGAGTGACCCGGAATTCTATAAGTGGACACAGTGGATTTTCAAACAGCTTTATCTGGATGGCTATGCAAAATATGTGGATATGCCGGTAAACTGGTGTGAAGAGTTGGGAACCGTATTGTCTAATGATGAAGTTATTGACGGTAAATCCGAACGCGGTGGTTACCCTGTTATCCGTAAGAATATGAAGCAATGGGTTATCAATCAGCCTGCTTTTGCAGAGAAGCTGTTAGAGGGTCTGGAGGAAGTTGATTGGCCTGAGTCTACCAAGGACATCCAGAGACATTGGATTGGTAAGTCCGAGGGTGTTGAGGTGGAGTTCCAAATCGTAGGAGGAGGCAAATTCTCCATTTATACAACCTGTATTGAGACAATCTACGGTATCACCTTCATGGTGCTGGCTCCCGACGGACAGATTGTCAAGGAACTGATGCCCAGAGTACAGAATCCCGAAGAGGTTCAGGCATATATTGACGAGACACTGAAGAAAAACGATATGGATCGTACCGAGTTAAACAAGACCAAGTCGGGCTGCCCTCTGAAGGGGCTTTATGCGATTAATCCCGTAAACGGCAGAGAGGTGCCTCTCTATATCGGTGACTTTGTTTTGGCAAGCTACGGAACAGGTGCTGTTATGGCGGTTCCCTCCCACGACCAGCGTGACTTTGAATATGCTGTAGTACACAATATTCCCATGCTTCAGGTCATTGACGGCGGAGATGTCAGCGAGAAAGCCTTTGAAAAGGGTGAGTACCTTGGAAAGGGCTGCAGACTGATGAATTCTGAGGAATTCACCGGACTTACCGTGGAGGAGGCAAAGGAGGCAATCACCTCCAAGCTGGAGAAGCAGGGTGTAGCAAAGAGAACGGTGAATTATCATTTCCGTGACTGGATTTTCGCAAGACAGCGTTACTGGGGCGAGCCTGTCCCCGTGGTTCACGGCGAGGACGGACAGATTCATGTGCTGGACGATTCGGAGCTGCCCTTGGTGCTTCCTGAATTGGAGGACTACAAGGGAAAGAATGGTAAGGCTCCGTTGGAGAATGCCACAGAGTGGAAGCAGTATGATAAGAACGGCGTGAAGGGTATTCGCGAGACCTCTACTATGCCGGGCAGTGCCGGCTCCAGCTGGTATTATATGAGATATATTGACCCCCACAATGATAAGGAGTTTGCAAATCAGGAGCTGTTAAAGCACTGGTTGCCGGTAGACCTTTATATTGGTGGTCCCGAGCATGCGGTAGGACATTTGATGTATTCCAGAATCTGGAACCGTTATCTCTATGATAAGGGACTGTCTCCCGTGAAGGAACCCTTCAAGAAATTGGTCCATCAGGGTATGATTCTTGGTGCAAACGGCATCAAGATGGGCAAACGTTTCCCGGAATTTGTAGTGAATCCCAGCGATGTAGTCAATGATTTCGGCGCAGACACCTTAAGATTGTATGAAATGTTTATGGGCCCCTTGGAGGTTTCCAAACCCTGGAATCCTCAGGGCGTTGAAGGCGCAAGAAGATTCATTAACCGCGTGTGGACCTTCTTCACCAACGAAGAGAGAATCACAGAGGATAAGGATGATACTCTGACCAAGGTATATCATCAGACCGTCAAAAAGGTGACAAGTGACTTTGAACAGCTGGGCTTTAATACCGCTATCAGTCAGATGATGATTTTCATGAATGCAGCCTACAAAGCTGAGAAGTGCTGCAGGGAATATGCAGAGGGCTTTATCAAGATGTTTTCCTGCATCTGCCCTCATGTGGGAGAGGAAATCTGGCAGCTTCTCGGACATGATGCAACCATTGCTTACGAGAAATGGCCTGTATACGATGAAGCTGCAATCAAAGAGGAGTCTGTTGTCATCGGTATCCAGATTAACGGTAAGGTGAAGGGAACTGTGGAAGTAGGAATGGATGAGGAGAGTGATTCGGCCATTGCGAAGGCAAAAGCAATTCCTGCCGTACAGACTGCTATAGAAGGCAAAACCATTGTGAAAGAGATTTATGTAAAAGGAAAGATTATTAATATTGTGGTAAAATAATTCCACAAAAAAGCAAGTGGCGGATTATTCTCCGCCGCTTGTTTTCTTTTGCGCTTTATCCAAAAGCTCGTTTATTTTTGACAGCTCTTCCTTCGTACTGTACTTTTTAATTGCAGTTATTGCAGCACTCATTTCTGCCGAAGTAAAGGTCAGCTTCTCCTGCTTTGCCTTTTTCATCATAGGCATCAGAAAGGCCAACATTTCTTTTTGGCTTTTTCCGTGTCCTTCCTTGAACATATCCGCCAGAAAGACAAGCTTTTTAGCCGGAATGTCTTTTACCAGTTCGTCATCCATCCACGCCGGATGATTTGTTGCTTGATTCATTCTCGTTTCCTCCCTCACCTTGTTGTGATTGCATTGCTTGAAATATTTCAAATAGCTGGGACATATCCATACCGGAGATATCAGGCATGCCGGACAGCCCTGAGAACAGTGCGGAGGGGTCTGCACCGAATGGATTATCATTCTCCGGAAACAGGTCCTTCATTGTCTGTATCATCTGTAGCATTTCCTGCATGCTCTCAAGGCTTTCGAGCATGTTTTTCATTTGCTTGAGTTGCTCCTGCCCGGTGTGACTGCATAAGGGCAGGATTTCATCGCAGAGAGCTGAGATATTGAGGCTATTTTGCGGATAGAAGCCGGGAAGTGCAGAAGCGGAGTAGGTCTTGAAAAAAGAGAGTGTGTATTGCAGCTCCAGAAATTTTATGTAGACAGCCAATTTTTTCTGCATGGACGCATCCATGTAAGTCAACAGAATTTTAAGTATTTGAATGTGATTGGTTGTAAAAAGTGTGTCAAAGGCTACGATTTTGTCATGCTCTTGATTGCCCATAGCTGCCCTCCCGTCCGTAAGCAATTCTAGTTCATCCTATGTGAGGAATTGAATTCTTATGAATGCATCCTTGAAAAATAGGCTCCCAAGGGAGCCTATTTGCAGCCGTAAGAAATGTGATTAGCAGCCACAGCCGTTGTTGCCGCCGCAGAAGCAGGAGAGCAGGAGAATCCAGATTATCCATTCGCAGCAACCACCGTTGTTGCCGCCTAAGATGCTGCTGCCGCAACCGTCATTGCATCCGCAGCTGTTGTTTCCGTTGCAGAAAAACAATAAAAGAATAATCCAGATACAGCTGTTGTTGCCTCCCAGTAAGCCATTGCTGTTGCTGCATCCGCAAGAATTGCAGCCACAATTTGTAGCAGTTAAGTCGCTCATTATTAAGCCTCCAGTAATTTGTTTATGCTTTATTCTATGTATGGCGGCATGTCAATGTTACCAATCAGAGAAAAAGAATTTTTCTTCATATTATTACACAATATATGGATAAAAGGCTTGCAATAATTTCAACATATAGTAAAATATATAATATGATACATTGCTATTAGTATGGATACATAAGGATTGGAACATGACACAGAAGACGTACATTGTAGAAGGCAGGCAGTTCCGCACGGAGGCGGACTACAATCGCGCAGCTCATGATAAAGCTATTATAGATAAATTGAGAACGGAGATGAAGGGCGCTGACCGCAAAAAGCTGGAGCAGCTTCGCCGCGACCTTCAAGCCGGAAAATACCGGTTTATGACATTGTTAGGTGAGGATTTTTTGGATGAGGTGAACGAAAAGCTTCAGAAGGCACCGGAAGCTGCCTGGCAGGCAAATCCTAAGTTTGATGCTATTGTTCAGGAGGAGATGAAAAGACAGGAGAAGCGGAGAAAACGCCTTGTTCTGGTATGCAGCCTGATAGCTGTTGGATGTCTTGGTTATTTCGGAGTCTATTCCTATTACAATTATCGCACAAGTAAGGACTATGAGAAGCTGAGTGAAATCAAAGAAAAGCCTGTTTCTGCGGAGAAGAAAGAAGAACCCTTGATTCACTATGTTACGGAGGAGGATACAACGCCGAAAGAAGTGTTGGATGAATATAAAAATTTACTAAATAAGAACAAAAAGCTAATCGGATGGGTTAAAATTGACGATACTAATATAGATTACCCGGTGATGCAGACTTCTGATAATGAGTATTATCAGGATCACAATATGAGTCAGGAATATGACAGAAACGGTTCCATTTTTATGGATAAGGACTGCGATGTGCAAAAGCCCAGTACCAATTACATTTTGTACGGACATCATATGAAGAGCGGGCAGATGTTCGGAAAACTGGATTTATACGAGGATGAGACATATTGTCAGGAGCATCCCTACATACAGTTCGATACCATATATGAAAAGGGAACCTATCAGGTCATGTATGTATTCCGCTCCAGGGTATACAGTGAGGAAGAAATCGTTTTTAAGTATTATCAGTTCATAGATGCACTCAGTGAGAAGGAATTTGAATCCAATATGCAGGAGATGGCAGAACTGTCTCTGTATGACACGGGTGTAACCGCACAGTACGGTGACCATTTGCTGACGCTTTCCACATGTGATTATCAGGAGAAGAACGGAAGGTTTGTGGTGGTTGCGAAGAAGGTAGCGACAAAGGAGTAGATCAGAATGACAAAGGCTGTTAAGAAAAATCGCAGAAGAATGAAAAAAACGGTACGCAAGACCCTGGGAACCTTATTCCTTGTGTCTGCTATTATTGTGGCAGCGATTCCTGCGGAGGGTCTGCAGGCGGGAAGCTCCCTAAACGGAGATGCAAAGGTTACGGTGAAGATTGATGAGTGCAATATTCCGCAAGTGGATGCATCTGAGGTGATCTATACAACAGGTGATGGCCAGTACCAGTTTGCCTATGTCTCTCCCAAGAATGCAAGCTCAGCAAACAAGGTGGCTGTTATTTTGGGATATAACGGCGGTTATCTGGCCAATGGTGCGTTGACGATTCCGGATAAAATTGATGCTTATAAGAAGTATTCGGACAACCTTGGTACCTCCAGCGGCTATGCTGCGGTTGGCAAAAACGGAAATCCTCTTTTCTATGCGGTGGAAGAGCCCCAGTATGATAAGCTGGGTCAGCCCATCATGGAAAAAATATATTTGACGGACTCAAAGGGTCAGCCAATCATCGATGAGGAAACCGGAGAACAGCAGTATACCGAGATACAGAAGACGGAGACGGCATATTACCCCTGCTATTATGAGGATTACAGCAAGTGGGGAAATCTTGAGGTGGATCAGTTCTATTATGACTCCGGAACCGTTTCCTCCAATGGTACAACGGTATATCTGCCTACCACATTATCCCAGTATCAGCGTATCACAGGCGTTGAGGTCTGGTATATCGGTAATCAGTATCTGGAAGCCGGCATCGGCGATGATGCAGGAACCTGGAAGGTGAAGGACGTAATCAAAGACCCTTCCCAGGGTATTTTCTCCGGACAGGGCAACATTGTGTCCCTGACCGTCGGGGAAAATCTGAATGGTATCGGTAATTTTGCGTTCTATGGCTGCAGCGGTATGAAGAGTATCAGGCTGGGTAACGGTCTCGATACAATCGGAAACTATGCATTTGCCAACTGTATCAATATGAATACGGTGGATGTGGAGCTAAATTCCCGTATCGCAACAATCGGAGACCATGCATTTTATAATTGTCAGTCCCTGGAAAGCTTCACTGTACCTATTTCCGTGACCTCCATTGGAGACTCCGCCTTTGAACAATGTACGGATATCAAGGAAATTGCACTTTGCGGAACGGACTACAAGGTAAGCTTAAACAGACTGGGACCTGACGCCTTTAAAAACTGTACAAGCCTGGAATCCGTTACTTTTCCAAGTACCTTCACTAATTATAATTCTGATACGAAAAAGGATGAGCCAATTGATGTAAGTATGTTCCGTGGCTGCTCATCACTAAAGTATATTTCAACCAGCAATAGTATTATTACTTTTGTTGCGGATGAAGCAAATAACGGCGGTTATAGCTTCGAGGATTTCAAGGCTGATGTGCCGGAGGAATTCTATTTTGAGGGAATTCCCAATTCCTATGTACATGACATGGCTACAAAGAATAACTTTGCCTTCAGTCATTTGGGAAAGGATTTGTATGAGATTACTGTGGTGGATGAAATTGACCCTTCCATTAAAGCGGTTTATCGCGTGAATTCTTCCAACCAATTGGTATATACAAGCATCGATCCTAAAATGAGCGATGTGGAGCTGCCCAAGACTATCGGTCCCTACAAGATTACCGAGATTAATTCGGGTACCTTCCAGAATAATTATAATTTAAAGAAGATAGTGATTCCTTCTTCCATTTTGTCCATAAATGACAGTGCTTTCAAGGGCTGCTATCAGCTGAAGGATGTCATTTTCAGTGAACCTGTGAATGTAAAACATATCGGAACGGATGCTTTTAAAACCCAGGATGTGACCGTGCGCGTTTCGGGTGGCGATTTGCCGATACTCAGCGACAATCCGGTTCTCAATTTTGTGGGGGATATTTCCTATAACAGTGCACCCTTCCTGTATGCAATGAATCCGGATAGCAATATTAACGTGGGTTCCCAGAAGAGGACATATATTAAGTATCACAGCGGATGGCCTACAAATTTGGTTGTTCAGTACAATCCGGATACGGACAAAAATGAGCTGATTGATTATCCTACCTTTAAGGATATCCAGAGCGGAACAGAATATACTGCCTCCAAGTATGCCTATATGACAGAGGAATACGTGGATGCAGCTGCATTGGCTGTTGATAATTATGTTAACAATCGTGTGATGACGGATTATGAGCAGGATATCATAGATGCGGCTTTGAATATTGTGTTGCCGGAAGGAATTGAGTCCATCCGCTCCGGATTATTTGTAGCCAAGGAGAGCGGAGAGAGTCCTGTGGAGAAGACCATCACTGCGTACAGCCTGAATGAGGTTGCCGGTGCAGTTTATGACGAAGCAGGGAATAAGGTCTCCGGCGGTGCGTTTGAGGGCTGTAAGAATCTCAAGGCTGTCTATCTGATGGGTCAGACTACATCCATAGGCGATTATGCCTTTGAGAATTGCTCCAACCTGACAGATGTATATATTCCTACAACGGTTACTACCATGGGTAAAATCCCCTTTATTGATTGTAGTAAATTAAATCATGTGGAATTTCAGGGAAGCCCCTATTTTACCTGTGATAAATCCATCATCTATAAGCTTGACAGTGACGGAAACAAACAACAGATAGTAGAGTTTTTATACGGCAGAGATACAGGTGTTGTGGATGCTTCGGAGTTGGTAGGAGTATCCCAAATCGCAAAAGAAGCCTTCAGAAAAACCAGAGTCAGCTCCGTTGATTTGAGGAATTCCTCTGTTGATGATGTGACAGAGCAGGCATTTGCGGAGACACCGAGTCTGTTTTCGGTGTATCTGCCCTCCACCTGTAGAGCCATCAGCTTGGATGCTTTCAAGGACAGTGGTCTTCAGTATTTGGAGGTGCCGGGCAGTGTGTCCTACATTGATGCAGATGCTTTTTCCGGAACTACAAGCAAGAGTGGGCTGACCTTCTATTGTGAGGATGGAAGTAACGCCAAGCTATATGCTGACAAAAACGGAATTAAGACTACCTCAAAGCCCATTGAGTTGTATTACACGGTAACCTTCTGGGATTACGATTCTACCCTGCTGGATACCCAGACAGTGGAAGCAGGTAAGGATGCTGTTCCGCCTACGGTTCCGGGACGTGAAGGATATATTCATACCGGTTGGGTGCCTGACTATCACGGTGTTCAGTCGAATTTGCAGGTGACGGCTTTGTATGAAGCGGAGGATCCCAATGCCAAGAAATTTACGGTCACCTTTGTGGACTATGATGATACTGTTCTGAAGACTACGTTGGTATTGCCCGGTGAAGATGCGGAACCTCCCTTTGATCCGAAGAGAGAAGGGTATACCTTTATGGGATGGCGTCCTGCAGTTACCAATATTCAGGGAAATACTACGATTTATGCCCAGTATGAAAAAAATGATTCCAGCGAGGCTGAGCTCACCGTAAGATTCATTGACCATGATGACACGGTTCTTTATACACAGAAGGTCGCTTACGGTGCGGATGCAATTCCGCCCCAGAGTCCCAGCAGGGAGGGCTATACCTTCACCGGTTGGAGACCGGCGATTACCGGTGTCACCAAGGATATGGATACCTTCGCCCAGTATGAGAAGGGGGACGGAACGTCGGGAGGCGGAAGCGGTAACGGTTCGAATAACGGCTCCGGCGGTAATGGCTCCGGCTCCGGCAGCGGACAGACGTCCACCAAGCTTTACACCCTGACTGTCAGAAACGGTAGCGGCTCCGGAAGCTATGCAGCAGGTTCCCAGCCCATTATTATTGCAAATGATCCTGTTTCAGGGCAGGAGTTTGATTATTGGAGTATCGATCCCGCTGATACTAAGATTGCAAGCAAGGTACTTACGGCAAGCGTGATTACCATGCCTGAGAAGGATGTCACTGTAACTGCCCATTACAAGGCAAAATCCGGATGGGGTGTCAGTACAGGAAGCGGGAATTCCTCCGGCAACAATTCCAACCGTCCCAACGGTTCCCAGAATATTGTGAGCGAGGGAACTACGGTAGTCATTGATAAGAATGGATTGTCGAATACCGGTGTAGTGTCAGCAACGGTACATGGCTCTTCGGATAATTTTACAATCAAGATTACGGAGAATAATTCTGCAACGGAAGCGATTGTAAGAGCATTGATGGCAGAGTACGGAGACAGATTCAACGATATCAAGTACTTCCCTATGGATATCACCTTATATGATTCCACGGGTACCAAGAAAATCACGGACACCACCGGGCTTTCCATACAGATTACTTTGCCCCTGCCTGATTCACTGATTACCTATGCCGGTAATAATAAGGTTGCAGGAGTTGTGAATGATAGGCTGGATAAATTGACTCCCAAATTCACAACAATTTCCGGAGTGTCCTGTGTCACCTTTACGGCGGAGCATTTCTCACCCTATGTGATTTATGCAGACACCGGAAATCTGACTGCAGGTGTGGCGGATAACACACCGAAGACAGGAGACGGAATTCATCCGAAATGGTTCCTGTCCTTGGGACTTGCCAGTGTTTCGGCTGTTCTGTTCCTGAAAAAGGACAGACGTGTTGCTCGTAAGGTGAGGGTTCGTGCATAAGGGCTTGACAGATTTTTGGTTGGAAACAAAAGGAATTATATTTTACAAGAGAGTACGGAGTGCGTATGAAGGGAAAGAGAAGATTATCAGGAGTCCTGTTTATCATTGCAGCACTTATCATTATGCAGCTTCCGG
>CAZPRB010000002.1:0-101071 GCA_964588645.1 uncultured Acetatifactor sp.
AAGCGGGCGTTTCAATAATAGGCTTTTTTGTGAAATTATCAAACATCCGGATTTTATAAAACTGATGACAGATACCGAAATTTATGTTGACGGTATTGCTACCATGCAGATCAAGAACATGAATGACTGGCTGGATGCCATTCGCCTACAGATTATTCAGCAAAAGAATCCTGATGCCAATGACCTGTACCTGAAAGTTCTGGAAAGCTCTCATATTCAGGAAGAAGAATATTTTTTCCATACCATTCATAGCGATTGGGACAATATTATTCGTACCATTCGTGAAAACCACGAACACGCTGCCGAATCTGCACCTATCGAAAGACCAATGTCCAATGACAAAAAAGTGCAGCGTTTCTTGCAGACTCTCAAATTCAAGAGCAACCCTATCGAGGAATTCTGGCGATTTTTCTGTGATGAGATGCAAATTCCGTTTGAGCAGCTATCTGTAGATGAACATAAGACCATGAAAGACGTATTTAAGAGATCAAAGCTGCTAAAGGCTATGCCAAATCGAAAAAAGGGTAAGAAATAAAGAGAAGCTCGTGTTACAAGTAAAAACGCTTGCAACACGGGCTTCTCTTTATCTATATATCAACTCTTTCAGCACTATTTCTTCTGCACGATTAAAAATGCTATTCATTTTCTGAATCCATTCCCACTGATTATTCTCTTTTAATTTTTCAGTTACAGACTCAGCTTTTTGCATCTGACTAATGATGACCTGCAATCTGTCCTGTGCCTGCTCGTTTATGTCCGCAAGATACGTCCAGAGCTGACAACTCAGCACCAACTCATTAAACAGCATCGGATTATTCTCCCTTAAATACTCTCGATGCATACGTCCATACTTTCCGATAGGACGTTCTTCCTCAGGTAACTTCAAATCCGGCATGTAATAATCTCCAACCAGTACATAATCAATTCCGTTTTTCGTAATTCTTTCTTCCATGTGACTGCTCCTTTCAATTTAAGCCAATGACTTTTGATATATCATTTGTTTTGGAACAATGTCTCTCTGTCGTGACTAACTCATCATTATGTAAATACGAAAAAACAGCCCTGAAATATCTGATATCTCAAGGCTGTTAGCTACATATTCTTATGCATTGATTGGCTTAAGTTTGGCTTAAGTGCTTAAATTATCGACTTTCGCAAGTCTCAAAAACCCTTATAAATCAAGGAAAAATCAACTTCTTACTTATCCAATGACTTCATCGTCGGGAGGTTTTTGGGTCATAGCCTGACATTCTTTATTATCATTTAAACATGTTTTTCTTCTTGATAAGACCTCTGTGCGTTTCTTTGACATTCTGTTCAAAATCCTCGCACTTTTTAGTCAGAAATTGGTCATTTCTAATTTTCTTGGTCAGATACATTTGTCCTCCACCATAGAGGACTCTTTTCTAAAACACATTCATATTTTTTGCTAAATTCTCAAGCGATTCTCTGGCAACCTCAGTGTTAACCTCTGCATAAATGTTCATTGTCGTTGTAACATCTGCATGTCCCATTACACCTTGAATTACCTTTACATTTGTTTCATTCTCACAAAACCTTGAAGCAAAGGTGTGACGGAAAATATGACACGAAAATCTCGGTATCATAACCGGTTCCCGTTTCTGCTTCTTTGCCTTCACCTCTTCTTCCGAATTGTGTGCATCAACAATTCTCTTAATTGCCCTGTTGACTGCTGCAGGATTGTGCGGCATTCCAAATCTGTTTGTAAATATAAAATTCGTCATACCATCAACATTTTCTTCACAAAATCCTTCTTCCTGCTGTCGTTCCCATTCTGATTTCAAAACCTCATACACAGGCTCCATCATCGGTATCTCCCTGATGCCTGCCTCCGTTTTTGGTGCTGATACACGGAACTCACATTTAAAAGAATCTTCTGCTCTTGAGTAATAAGTAAGACTGTGATTGACATTGATGATTCTCTTTTTCATGTCTACATCATCCCAACGGATTCCAATCGCTTCTCCTATTCTGCACCCTGTCCCCAACAAAAATGTAAAGAACGGATACCAGTGAAAGAAAAAGGGACTGTTCGCCACATACTCCATAAAGGCTCGCTGCTGTTCTACCGTCAGTGCTCTTCTGGTCTTTCTTGAACCGCCATTCCTCTTTTTTATCTCAGCATACGCACCATCTGCAGGATTCTTCCTTATTATATCGTCTCTTACCGCCAGCTGAAAAGCCGGTCTTAAAACTGTATTGATACTCTCTAAGGTATTTACCTGCAAATGCTGATTCTGAATCAAATCCGTGTAGAAGAATAAAACATCAGAATATTTTACATCTTTGATTTTCTTCTTACCAAACGTATCTCTGATAAAATGGTTCCATGTATATACATAATTGGCATATGTCGTGCTTCTCAATTCTGACTTGGTTGAAATATACCTGTCAAACAGGAAATTTACATCTGCCGAACCGGCTGTATATACATCAAGTCCATCCATCTGGTCACGAACTAATTCTTCCTCTTTCTGTCTGAGTGTAACCAGAGACCTGGCATATATGGTTCTCTGCTTGCCCAACGGATCTGTATAGATATACGAATATCTTCCATCCGCCTTGCGATAATGTTCGCCTTTCCTTAAAACTCTTCCTTTACCATCTTTTCTACAAGCCATCTTTTCTCCTTTCCAAAGAAAAGAGCCTGCATTACTGCTGTCCGGTTAAAATTTCCTTTTCAACCGCCAACCTGACCGCTTGCGCTATAGTTATTTTTTGATGTTCGGCATACTCAAGCAAGAGAGCATACTCCCGTTCTTTAAATCGTATTGTCACTCGCTTATCAGCGGGTTCATCTACTTTCGGTCTGCCCATCTTTGCCATCACTCTACCTCCATCTGACTCCAGTATACTTTATGTCTGCCACAAAGTCAAGCAGATTCTTACAGACTCTTACAAATTCTTTTATATTCCCTTTTACTTATAGAAATCCTCATCCGTAATGCGAAATGTCTCCAGATACTCATCCAGAACATCAAGATTTACGAGCACCATATGATTCAGTTTATAACAGGCTCTCGCATCCTTTGCCAATTCCTGAAATTTAGATAAACCCATGGAATACATCTGTGCTCCCTCTGCATATCTGACAAATCGCTTTGTTTTTTTATTCTGCTCTCTCATTTTGCATTTCCTCCAATACCATCTTTCTGGCAACCGGTAATAAATCAAACTGCATAATTAGTGCCCGGTCAATCTCTTCCCTTACCGCTGAATCCTTAGGGATATATCCTGTTTTGCTTCGTATACAGCCTTTTGAAAGTGTCTGTGTATCCTCCGGCATAAAATCTGACCGCTTCCTTAGGTTATAACCTCTTACATCTGACGGATTCACAATTACATGCACCGGAATGTCCTTTATTTTACTGCTTAATGGTACTACCGATACCTGTGGTGCACGTGCATGATTGGAAGCATCACCGGAAATAATAATTCCCGGTCTTATCCCACTTTCCACACCATGCGGATTATTTCCAAAATCTGCATATACCACATCAAATTTGTTGTATTTCTTATAAGTTCTTTTATTCATTTCCATCTATACACATCCTCCTGACATTCATATCCAGTCTGCCTTCATCTACAGTCACAATAATTCCACCTGCATCAATAATCTGTCCCACCTTATAAAACGCATCCGGAATACCATCTGATATGGCAGCCATATTTGCAACCACCACACCATCCACTCTTTTATCACGAATCAGCTGCACTATTGCCGCCCACTGTCTGTTGACATCCCTTTGTGAAAAACCATGTCTCCGCTCTGTTCCGACAATACAGTATTCCTTATTTTTTACATATTCCCGAATGTATTTACTCTGCTTATCTTCAAGGTAATCCACTTTCTCCAGAGGAGCATCAACAGATAAATACTCAATACAGTCATACAATTTTCTCTTTCTTTTTCTGCTCATAATTTTCCTCCGCTCTCCAAAGTCATTTCTGCCTGGTCCAACATATATGAAAAGGTTTTATAAAAATAATCCTTCTGCTTATCGTCCAGTTCATCCAGTCTCTCATCTATGGAATATCTGTTTCTTACAGGATTCATATTTAACACAGTATTGGCATCCACTCCAAACGCTTCCATAATACCATACAGATTTCTCATACTGAGATTTCTGTTACCCTGCTCTATTCTTTTAATACTTGAAACACTGATACCGGTCTTTTCACTTAATTCTTCCAGCGTATAGGTGCTTCTCTTACGCAAATCTCTTATTCCGGGACCAACCAAAAATCCGTCGTACTGCATCAGTATTTTCCTCCCTTCCATCGTGCCACAGCCTTTCGTGCTTCCTCCTCTGTATCAAAATGTCCGAGAAGATTTTCACAGGCATCATATACATTCGTTCCATCAAAATCTATTGCCAGATATACGTTGTAGTCCGGCAGGAAGATTAAATCTTCCTGCTCTCCATTGTGATAACCTGCTAACATCCTGCACCTCCGTCCCAGACTTTACGACTTGCTTCCAAAGCTGCATCAGTCACATGAATATGCACATTATGGTCATCTGCATATCTTACAAAAGCCAACTGGTCCGCTAAGCTTATTGCAATATCTTCAATATTTCTTACAAACAGATCGTGAACTAATTCCTGTCCCATAATTTCATAAATTTCATCCAGCTGCTCTCTGTCGATATCTCTGCTTCCATCACGGTCTACAAAGGTTTCCAGAAGAAGATATCCCTTCTTTTCAGCCTCTTTCTGAAGATTCTCTGCCATATCCATCGCAACGCTTTCCAGTTTTCTGGTTTTAATAAATCCGATTGCCGGAATAAGTTCCTTTACTTCTGCCTCAAAATTCTTTTTCTGTTCCATATTTGTATCACCTTTCCTATATAAATATTGATAAGTGATACAAGCGCCTGTATCTTACTCATTACTATGAAAACGGTGTGCACACAGCTTTCATAGTGGTGCCTGTCCTTGAGCACATTTATATTGTAAATGAGAATTTATTCATTTTGAATGACACGATATGCAAGTGAGATACAGAAACTTGACATGATATGCAAGTCTTTTGATATGTACTGATTTGTGACGAAAACATATTCATATTCTTGAAAGTTCACCTGACCTTTCTGCAGGATACAATGCAACAAAAAACAGGGTATCTTACTCATAACATAAGATATCCTGTCCTTTAGAAATTAATAAATTATGCAGTTGTATCATAACAAATTATAATCAACTATTACTTAATTCCTGTATTTCATTCTGTAATTTTTCAAGAAATACAAGTATATCCGAAAAATCTGGTGCCACACCATATATCATATTACTCATTGCCTGATAATCTTCCTTCAATGCACTCATAATCATTTCTTTTTTGGGCAAAAGTTCAATACTTTTCAATGTTGCGGTTTCATAATGGGCACCTTTAGCATAATAAAACTTTTGTTTAAATGCCACATCCTTTTCTAACAACTCTTTTCGTTCAAATGCACTCTCCTTCACCCATGAATTCCCCATATTGTACACATCATATAAATGTCTTGCATATCTGGCAGGCAATGGCTTTCCCTCTGGGAAATTTGCAATTTTATGTAGTATAGTGAGTTTTTCCCAGAAAGTTCTCTCAACATCAATGGTAAGCACTGATGTCTCTTTTTGTGCAAAAATATCCGGATATTTTTCGGCTGCAAATGGAGTTATTGTTGTCTCGTGAGACGGCATCCATTCAGCTAATGGTCCAATCTCCAATCTTACGCAGGAACGCAGATACTCTGCTTCAAATATCTGCGGATAATAAAAATTAACCACCATCTCATCTTCTGTATCAACTGAAATCCACTCTCCGTCTCCCAGTTTTTCTTTCATTTCTAAATTCAACTGAGGAACCAATTCCTCTTTATAGAATATTGCTGCTTCAGAATTAATCTGCTTGTTGAATAAATCCTGCTTGGTTTTTGACCTATCTTCCCAGGGATTTACTTCATCACGAATTATTTTTCTCCAGTCCAAAATCAAATCTATATCCTCTGAAAAACGCTCAATAACATGATACGATTTTGATAGGCTTGTTCCGCCTTTAAACACAAAAGCATTTTTGTACTTACAATCATGGAATAGATGATCTAACATAAAACATACCCAAAAATCTTTTTCTATTACATTAGACTGCATTCCCATAGAAATTGCAGTAGCCTGAAATAATTCAGTTCTGTCTTTTATCTGTAATTTAGCAACTTCTTTCATTATTCAGCACACACCTTTCTGATTACCGTATATATCCATTCACTTACTCCTGTCGCTTCGTCCAGCATCCTTTTCTTCTCTTCCATAGGTAATCTATTTTTTAAGACCAAAATAATACCTTCATCAATTCTGTCTTTTCCTAATGTCTTCAATGCTTCAACAACTAAAATTGTTGTCTCAGACATAAACGAAATCTCTCTGTTTGCACGATGCTTAAAAGATAGTGTTATGTTATCCCACGAAAATTTTCTATATGGTCCATCACTGATATAGGACCAGACAACTGGAACTTGTGTAGATAGACCTAATTTATTTAATGCTACATCTCCACACGGAGCAATGGTCCAGTGAAAACTTCTGGCAATAGCATACGCTACTCTTTCAGGATTTGTCGGAACATATTCCTTTAACAAATTACTATACACAGGCTTTTCATACATCCCATCCATAATTCTTCGTATTTTATTTTCTTCAACCTGTCTTCCAAGACATTTTCTTACTGTTGTTGTTGTCGCAATATCAGTAAAATCTGATGTTAAAAATACGGTTCCCGGTTCATATGACTCTATTTTCTTTTTAATTTCAGTATATATACCACTTGCCATAAAATCACATCCCTTCACTTTGTCACGATTATTATATAATTTTCGTGACATTTTTTCAACCTTTTTTATATTTTTCCATATATTCCTTAAATCAATAAACAAAACATCTGAATTTTCCCTTCACTTACAATAACATAAAGCTGCCCTCAATTATTGTGTCACTTTTTTATCTACTTATCCAACATAATCTTAATCATCGACCTAACTTTAATAAGTTCCTCTTCGGAACAGCCTTTCAATAATAAAAAAATATCTTTTTCAATATCCGATTTTGTTTCTACCTCCGTTTTATTATCTTTCTTTCCAAAATAAAAATAATCCGCTGAAACTTCAAAAATCTTGCATAAATTTACGATATGCTCCGGCATACACACCACTTTACCATTTTCCAATCTCGATATGCTTTCCGCAGACAGATACATCTTTTCTGCAAGATCTATCTGTTTCATTCCGTTCTCTTTTCTTATTTTACGGATTCTTCTTCCTATTTCTTTTGCATCATAATGATTTTTATTCATATTTCTTCATCCTTTCCTATACCCGGCAATAACCGGTTACAGGAATGTTTGAAGGCGAATTATTTTCTACCACCGCTGTCTCTACGCATAAAAAAAGAACGCAAAGGAAAGCCAGTCTAAAACCGGTTATCTTTCCCCTGCGTCCGTGGTACCGCACATTGCTCTGCAATGCCGTCCTTATCAGGTGGTGCCATCATTTAGTTTTAAAATTTGATTTATACCTTAAACACTCCGCTTTCAGAATGCTTAATTAACATTGCTTCCGTGTAATTCTTCAAACGAAGAACTCTTTTACACTTTTCACATTTCAGTTCAAATCCTTCCAGATTCAAATCCACATTGTTTCCTGTAACATAATAATTCATAAACAGTCGGTTACAACGACCATTTCTACATCTAATCTCTATCTTATTCAATTCAGTCTGCTCCTTTGCTATACAAAATTTTTCAACTTTGTACTCGTAAAGGAAAGGGAAATCACCTTTGCAAGTCTTCCGGGTACAGAGTTCCGATGTGACAACTGTCTTATGCCACCTGCACCCATGCTGATCCATCTGAAGCACTGACTGTCACCTGCGACAATCAGTTATGCTCCGGTTCTCTCCTTACAGCATCTGCTGCCTAATTCATTACAGTAACAATACCAACTGCAATCATACTTTACCTTCCCAATCATCCTGCATACCTCCTCATCTTATTCATTATGAAAAAACGCACATGTGTTCTTCCTTACACAGCAAAGTATACATCTAATTCTTTTAGATTTCAAGTGACAAGTTGGTTGTATTTTCCATTTAGCTTAGATTTTACTTGATTTTATTTTTCGGTTCGGATATACTGTATATAGAAAAATCTAACAGAAAAGAGGCATTATTATGCGTTCACTCGGAAAAATCATATCAACTCACAGAAAAAAAATGGGACTTTCTCAGATAGAACTATCTAATATGCTTGGAACTTATGGTTATCATCTGACCAACAAAGCTGTTTCAACCTGGGAAAAAGATGTTGCAGAACCATCCAGCTCCGTTCTTTTATTACTGTGCAAGTTATTAAATATTACTGATATATATAGTGAGTATTATGGAGAAAATCCTGATAACCCTTTATCTGCCCTTAATGAAGAAGGCAGAGCAAAGGCAAATGAATATATTGAACTGTTAAAAATTTCCGGTATGTATGCTCCTAAACAGGCATCCATCATACCTTTCAGAAGAAATATCCGTTTATTTGACATTCCTGCCTCTGCCGGAACCGGAAGCTTTCTTGATGGAGATAATTATACCGTTCTTGAAGTAGGCGAAGAAGTTCCTGCTGAAGCAGACTTCGGCATACGCATCAGCGGAGACAGTATGGAACCACAATTTATAAACGGTCAGATTGTATGGGTACAGCAGCAGGAAACTTTAATTACCGGTGACATCGGCATCTTCTACCTTAACAGTAGTGCCTACTGCAAGAAATTAAAAGACGATACTGACGGATTATTCCTTGTCTCCCTCAATACCAAGTATGCTCCTATTAAAATAAAAGAAACCGACAACCTTAAAATCTTTGGAAAGGTAGTCGGTTGAGTCCGGATTATTGGACAGCATGTTTTGTTATAATCTGTCTATCACAATAACGAAAGAAGGGATGTTAATGGCTGTATCTACTACACTTAAGCAAATACGCACCGAAAGAAATATCTGCCAGGAAGATTTAGCTATTGCTATCGGCTCCTGCGGACGTACTATCGGGCGGATCGAACGGGGAGAGCAAAATGCCTCCCTCGAACTTGCCCTCAGACTTTCAGCTTATCTTGGAATGTCTGTGGAAGAATTGTTCTCAATATCTGAAGACACCTAGTTCTTTCTGATGTAGTATTGACACCGATTGATGTCAATACTACTTCTTCTCATTCCATTTATAAATCAAGTGCTTTATTATATTTACCTTTTAATAATTTAGGATAAATCTTTTACCACAGCAAACACGGAACATCCGTCTTATCAATTTTTCAGAACATTTTAACTACTATTTTATTTCCAACACCAATGTCGTTCAGCAATTATTTTGTCAAACATTTCAACATTTTGATAAAATTTAGGAATTTTAATAGTTGTACCCGTATTTGAATGAATCCCTATCACTTCTGTATTACTTCCTTTTTCCAATGTCAAATATGCTACTTCTCTAAATTCGATTTTTTTCTGTTTTTTCAGCATACGCTTTTCAATAATAGTATGATTTTCAACTATTATTCTTCTTGCCTTTCTACTCAAAAAATTAAATACCGCACCGATGATACATGCAAAAAACAACAAAATTCCTGACGTCACATCATAATACGCACTCATCAAAAAGAATATTACAAAGAGAACAACGCAAACTGCATCAAAAATCACATAGCCTTTACCCATTTTCATAGTAATAGTTGCGATATTAGTACTCATATTAACACTCACTTTATGTCTTTTTAATACTTCCATGATAAATACCCTGTGTTCTGCAGTTGCAAAATTCAAAATACATTTATTACCTTGGTATAATTTCAAATTGCCACTGCCATCCATAGTATATGACGTGATATCCTCATACTTCACTTTTTCTTCCTTACCACACATTTTTCTCCAATAAATTCCATCTTTTCCAATTTTAACATAAACACAACCATATAAAAAACTTATTAATAAGAAAAACAAAATAAGGAAAACAAAGCATCCTATGACTATTCCTTTTATTGTTCCTTCAAGGTTCGACGGCATATTAGCTGCAAAAACAAGGATGATTGTAAAACCAATAGCAACAACCAAATAAATAATTGAGAAAATTTTTCTATCAATAAACCTTTCCCCTAACTCCGTACTTGTTAATTCCTTTTCAGGTTTTTGAATTTTACTGATAACACCTCGTACAACCATAATTATAATGCTGTACAATAAGACTTTTAAAAAAATTTGTAATCCTAATGACATAATATCTCCTGACACATTTCTAAGCATACAATGGACATTTTCCTGTTATCTTACCATACAAGGTGCCGAAATAATCTTTCATATATTCAACAAATGATTGATCATCTTCTGCCTTATATATCGGACATAATGTTTTAAATAAATCCTTGAAAATTGTCTTTGTGGTTTTTATACCAAACACCGTATATGCGTATTTCTTAACAGAATCAACTACACCTGCAAAACCTGACTTTTTACTTAAAAATCCTGATTTCAATTTTTCTAATGCATATTTCTTTAACAAGGAATTCCTTTCAGAAATCAATCTTTGCTGTGTTTGACGAGTTAACGAAGATGCTTTTTTACCTGCTGCTTCAATAGCATCCATTTTTGCAGTATTCTTCTTTAACGCTGTGATATTCTCTTTATACAAATCAGTTGTAGACTTTGTAGCTGATGTTTTCGTTTTACTAAACTTTCCTTTAAGTGCCTTAACACCTTGACCTATACCATAAAAGACACCAGATGTAACACCACCAACTACAGCATCTTCTACAACTTTAGAGCCATTAATTTTTCCTTCATCAATTCCTTGCGAGATTGCACTATTTGCAGCAGAACCAGCTGCTCCAGCTGCAACAGTTCCAACTAATCCAACACCAGGAATTGCAGAAACACCACCAACAATCGCACCTTCTACTAGCGAACCAGCCAAAGAACCCCATTGGAATTCTTCCTGCTTTCCTGTAGCCATTTTAATTCTTTGAGAAACAAAATCTACACCTGCACTGGTAAGAGCACCAACCGCAGCTCCTACACCTATAATTGCAAGTGTTGTAAGAACAAATAATCCATTGGCATCCACATACTCTGTTGGATTATCCCTACAATAGATATATTCATTCATAGATAAAGGATCATCCTGCTGTCCTTTGACAAAATCTCGTGCACCAAATCGTGCTATATAAGGAATATATTCTCGTGCTTGTGCATAATAGGCACCTGTAACGCTATCTCTTTGATATCCCGTATATCCGAAAGAATGAAATTTGCTATATGCATATCCTGAGTCACAACCAAACTCATCATATCCATATGACTCCAAAATACTACCTTCTTGATTTAGCAAGCGAATTGGACTTCCCATATCATCGTGCAAGAAATATGAACGCATTCCGTCATTATGTACGATTCCTGCAGCCTTGCTATCAAATAAATATGTTTGGGTTTCGCCAGCTTCTTCTTTTTGTAAGAGATTATTATATTGCCTTGTAATATCAATCACATAACGAATCTGAACTTCTGGTTCATTTTGACTCATATATTGCGTTGCGCCAATTCGATGACCGAGACCACTATACTCATATTTCGAATATGCTCCTTCGGCATTTCTCGCTTCTGTCAAACGATTCATCGTACCATAAACAAATTTGTTCTTCATTTGCCCATTATAATCAATCTGACATAAGTTTCCTCTAGAATCATAAATATAATTCTCTTCACCGGTTGAATCAATTTTAGAAACCAATTGATTCAATGTATTGTATTGATAATTTGTTACACCATCTCTAGTAGTCATGCGAATACGATTGCCATGTGCATCATATTCATAGGCATGGAGCAACGTGCCATCTTTATGCACGGATGTGAGTTTTCTTAAAGCGTCATAGTAATAAGTATAATGACCATTCTCTTGAGACATATTACGGCGACTCTTTATGATTTCTGTCTTATTTCCTTCACAATCGTATTTATAAATATATTGATCAATTATACCATCTGCGTCATTATTGGTCAATGAAGAAAGCAATCCTCGATTATCATACGAATATTCCGTACTGATACCATTTGGCATTGTTTTTAATCGTAAATGACTGTATTTATCATATTTATACGTTGTTATGTTTTCTGCCTCTTCCAAAGATGTCAATCTCTTAAATTCGTCGTAACTATATTTGACAATCTCACCATTTGGATATGTCATACTTGTTCTTTGTCCAGACACATTGTATGTATAAGATATTTCCTTTCCATCCGGATAAACTATATTAAGTGCACGTCCTGCCGCATCATTTTTAACAGTTGTTGTGCCAGTCCAATCTCTAATTTCTTCTAACTGACGCAAGGTGTTATATGAAAGACGAACTTCTTTTCCATCAGCATACTGGATATAGTTTACATCTCCACTATTGGTATAACCATATTTAGTCAAATAACCTTCTTTATCTATCTTTTCTGTTAAATATCCTTTTCCATTATATGCATAACGTTCTTCGGCACCAACAGAGTCAATAATTCCTACTACACGTCCTAGAATATCTCGATCATAACGTGTTACTACTTCCTCACAGTTATTGTTTCCGCCCTTTTTCACAATTCGGACTAAATTACTATTTGGGTCATATTCAAATTCAGTCTCATTGCCAAGGGCATCAACCATTTTGAGCAATTCACTCTTCTCAGAATAAAAATAATGTGAACTATTTCCATTACAATCTGTAACCGAAATAACATTACCAACTTCATCATATGAGTAACTTTTTCTATCACCATCAGCTTCTTCAATTAAAATAAGTCTGTCTAAAGCATCGTATGTATGACACCTCTTATTACCCATTACATCTGTATAAGAAATAATGTTTCCATTCAAATCATATTCATATTTTTCAGAGTTACCATCTGGATACAATATCTCCTGAACTTTCTCTTCTCCTGGTAAATATTTGTATTTTATTACCAAACCACTCTCATCTGTAATTGTATCAATATTACCAAGCAGTGTATATGTGTATGTACGGACTTCACCAAGGCTATTTCGCTCTACAAGAAGATTTCCCACCTTATCGTATTCTAAATGTACTTCATTATTCATTGGATCTATAATATGAATCACATGATCTTCAGCGTCGTATTCATATTTAATAATTCCACCATTTGGCTCTTTTACTTGTATTAATCGGCCTACAACATCGTATGTAAACTCTTTGCTTCCCATACAATCTGATTCAACAATACACTTTCCGTTTGCATCGTATTGAAATTCCGTTTTATTTCCCAATGCATCCGTCATTCTGAACATTAAATTATCTTTATTATATTCATATAATGACTTAGCTCCACTTGGCAATACAACAGCAGACAAATTCCACATTTTATCATATTCATAACATGTTTCATATCCCAATGGGTCAACCATTTTTTCCACTTTATTAATTGCATTATAATGTTGAACACTTTTAGCTCCATTATAATCAATCAGCTCTTCGATTAAACCATTTCCATTATATGCATAGCTCCTACTATATCCTAATGCATTAGTCTCTTTGACGATATTTCCGGCTTCATTATACTCGAATTTACTTTCATTACCTCTTGCATCAACAACTCTGACCACACGATTCAAATCATCATAAAAATAACAAATTGTTCCACCCATTTGATTTGTTAGTGTTGCAATATTGCCTTTCACATCATATGTCACTAAACTTCGACTACCATCTGGATATTGTCGCTCAATCGGTCTGCCTTTTGCATCATTAACAATGGTAATTCCATTACCTGTCAAATCCTCGGTTCGCACCAGGTTACCTTTAGCATCATAAACGTTTTTTACTTTTTTTATTCCATTGATGCTCATAGATAACAATTGTCCAGCCGCATCATATGTCATATTTAATCTTCTCTTTAATGCGTCTATTTTTTGAATTAAATTTCCTCTGTTATCATATGACATACGCTGTATTCTTCCCAATCGGTCTGTATACTTTATACACTGATTTTTATCATTATATACAAACTTTTCCACTGTTCCATCAGTATACCTAATCTCAGTATTACGATACTGTTCATCATGAACAAATACTGTTTGAACCCCGTTTCGTTCAGTTTGGGTTACTGTGTTATTTTCATCATCATACTCAAAAGACATACTTCCACCATCGGAGAACAATTGTCGTATAACACGGAATTTCTTATCATATATATTTTCCACAGTACGAACATTTTGAGAGTTTGCAATATCCTTAATGCGTCCATTTGTACTGTATTCATAGGATATATTCTTTCCACTTGCAGATTCTACCTTTGCAATACGCTTTTCGTTATAAGTAATTGTTACATCTCTTCCGGTGTGATCAACTACTCTTATAAGAAAATGTGTCTTTTCATCATATTCGTAATTTAAACTATCGCCATAATCATTTACAGCTTTTATTAACATTTCAGCTTCATTATATACAAAAGAAATTCCTACAGCATTTTTATTTTCAATCCTTATTAATCTTTTTTCTTTATCGAATATATATATACTATCGTTAGCGTTTTTCAGATAAAACTGCTGATTATACATAGTCAAATAATCCGTCGCTGTATTCTTCCCATAGTAAATCCCATTTTCTACCACAAATGTTTTATGTTGACCATCTTCCATAATTATATCAGCTTCACCATCATCATTCACAGTCAAGTAAATTTCATAATTATGGCGAAAGCTTTTTCCAAGAACAGAAACTCTTGCATCTTTAGAATTATAATATCTGTGAAATGACAATGGAACTTCACCACCAATAGATAAGTCCTCATAATCATATATAAAATTTCCTGTTGATAAATTTACAGGGTCAATACTTGTCTCTACAGCATCCGGATCTGTCCCAAGCATGTTGTCTTCAATTTCTTTTTCCCTAGATACTTTTGCTTCTTGCATTTTTTCTAAAGATGCAGCTAACGTAGCATTCATTTTTTGCATATCCATATTTCCACCATTTGGATCTATTGTATCTGCAAGATTATTAATAAAATTAATTACATTTTCAGAAAAATTTACATTTTGTCTCAATCCACCTTGATAGCGTGTGTCAATATTTTTTACATCTGTAAAAATTTCCTCTATCCTCTGCGAGGTCGTATTATTTTTATCAATAACTTTCTTGTGATATTCGTCTAAGTTATTAATATATCTGGATATGCTTAATGCACCAAACCAATACTGAATTTGAAGTCCTGCATCGCCAATCGCATCTCCTATCTTGCCCCACATGGTTGTCTCTGTTGCATCTTTAACATATTCCAATAACTTTTGCTTAGCACTTTCCGAAAAATCTCTAATCATTTCATTTCACCGCCTTCATGTTATAAATGATACTACTTTTGAATATTTGCAGTTGCCTCTGCATCTTTTGTTTCAACAGAAGCTTTTCTTTGTCTCATATAAGACAAAGTATTTCCTACAAGTGACACGAACGCATTCTGCATATCTTGAAGAGATTTAGTAAGTTTCACCATTTGCGTTATCGATCCTCCACCATTATCGCCTTGCTCTATGGAATTCTTTTTATAATTCCCCCACCCTACATACAAGCTATTCAATTCACCTATATATTGGTCGAGTTTTTCATTATCAATTTTTGTAGCCATTTCTAACCCTCGCTCTCTAATACAAATAAGAATCTGCTGCATCAACTTCGGATAAAAACGCCAAGCACATCCCTTTTACTTCTTCGCCCATATCTTTTACGATATCTTTCAAATTTTCTACATATTCTACAAAACTAGTCAATGCATCTGCAGTAGCGCCTTCCATAATGGCATCTTCTAAAATATGGTTTAAAATATCAGTATATTTATCAATACCTTGCTGTAAGTCACACGTCCACTCAGCAATCTGTTCTGCTTGAGAATTAACATAGTCATCATCTATTTTTAATTCTGTATTAACACTTGCCATATTATCATCTCCTCTACAATTAATTATTCTTTGCTTCTTCTGCCTTTCTTCTTTCTTCTTCTGCTCTTCTTCTGGCCTCTTCTCTTTCCTGTGCCTCAATTCTCCTAATAGTGGCGTTCATATTTGAAATTCTACTGTTACAATCTGCAATTGAATTTTCCAGTGTCCTTATTCTGTTTTGTTTTCTTGTTATCTCTTCTTTGATTCGTGTAATTCCGCTTGCCAAACCATTATTTACTGCGTTGTATTCTGCACCTGCAAATAATGTATTCATATTGTTACAGAATTTATTTACAATCTTGGAATTGATTTTCATAACCAAACTTGTGCTTGACAATCTATTAACACTTGTACTTTTGCAACTGGAAAGTGTATTCTTAAGAGTCGAAACTTTACTTTTTGCATCATTTAACTCGCTTATTTCTCTATTTAATGTATTAATTTCATTCTGATATTGATTGATTAACTGTCTATTTCTTGAAATTTCGTTATAACATTGAGATTTGGTCATTTTTTTCACCTCGTACTCGTTTTTATTATAACCATTAGCAGTAGCTCTCCTACTGCTAATGGCTTTGATTTTGAGTGCTAATAAAATTAGCCTCTAACAGCTGCTGCACCTGCAGCATCATCATCTTGACGTGCTTGCATATAACTCTGAATGTAATCAGATATACTCTGAACTGCTTCAATAACATTTTCTAATGCAGGTTTGTATTCATCATCAAATCTCTGAATAAAAGCATCTGCAGTTTGGTTTGTCCAACCTTCTTGAAGCTGTCCATTCATGGTAATCAATGCATTTAACGCTTCATTAATTGCCTCTGCTTGATTTCCATATGTACTAACACCAGTTGTAAGCACATCATAATCCACTTTGTTTACTGCCATATTTTTTGCCTCCTTTTTAATTTATGTAAAACTGTTATAACAGTTTCCACCTTTAATTAACGGTTCTAATTTTCCTAACTTCACCGTCTTCAACATAATATGCATCACCAAATTCAAGTGGTTTTGCATACTTTCTTGTAGTACTTAATGCAATATCTGTTAACTTAATATTTGCTATTTCATCAAATATAATATATTGCTTTTTGTCTTTCAGAATTTTCATAAGCTCTGGTGCATTGAACGGAATATTCGCATTATTGATATTTGTAAATATAAAAAAGATTTTCATACCTTTGTATTTACTCCAAATGTCCTTCACAGTCAGCATAATAGTCTTATCACTACTCAAAGCAGTTATAACATCATTATTTTCAATAATCACTACTATCCATGGCTCGGACTCTAAACTTCCTCTTCTTTTGTTGATATAATTCAAATATCTCTGTTCTGCAATCTGCCCAATCTCTGCCATGATACTTGACGAACTATTTGCATCTGTAGAATAATAAGACGTTTCAGGTAGAGCTTCTATTTCTGACCATTTGCCAGCAATAGAATCCATAATATAGAATTCTACATTTCCAAATTTTTGTTCCAAAAACATTTTTACAACATACTTAGAAAATGCCTGTCTACTAACATCTTTTTTACCCGAAAGAATCAACATTTCACTTTCCATCAGATCGAATGTCATAGGTTCGATGGACGCATAATCCAATCCTAACAGCAATTCTCCATTCGTATTGGCTAACGATAAATTTCTTTCCACATAATCCACATTTAAAACCTTCGGTATTTCCGGAATTACTCTTGCTTTCATTCCTCCATATTTTTCATTGCATTGCACTACATATTTTTGAATATTATGAACTCGTTCGTATTCTTTGTCTCCTTCAAAAGCAAGATACATTTGACATTCATATGTCGATTTGTCAATCTGTACCAACGCTCTTCCTGGCACATTTGGCAATTTGGTTCTATTTCCTTCGAATAACATAGCGTATTCAGAAGACTCGTTACAGAACAGTGCAATTCTACCCTCAAAATTGTTAAGATATCTGTATCCGACACCCGCTGTTTGACCATTAGAAACTAAAAATGTAATTCCTACCGAATTGCCATCTCGGCAAACCGGTAACAACATATCATTATCCTGTAGATAAAGCTCCTTAAGTGCGGTCAGATTATCTATCACAACCACAATCTGAGGTAAATCATGATATCCTGCTTCTTTATATGATGCAAATGAACTCACTCCCACTTCTGCAAGTTTTGATTTACGAATCACTATCTCATTTGATAACAGTCGGAATAAATTCTTGACCTTTTCATCCTCATGAGAAAGTACAACTCCGCCTACATGATTTAGATTTTCAAAGTTCTTTAAAATCATAGCTGCAAAGTCAATAATATAAATATTCAATTCATCAGGCGAATAGTGCTCTGTAAGACTTCGAATTGCAGTTTGTAAAAAGTTTGTCTTTCCAGTTTGTGTTGAGCCAATCAACATATAATTCATTGCCGTAATATTCAAATGATGTACCATTTGAGCCTGATGTTCTGGATCATCTACTAACCCAAAAGATATATAAAATTCATCCGAATCCACTCGTTTACCAGCATCAAAACATAAATTTTCTGGTAATGGCGGCATGCATATATCAGATAATTTTTTAATTCCTTCCTTATCACAGTAATCATGAATATAAGCAACAATTGCTTCTAACTGATTCTGAACATTTATTTTTCGCTTTTTCTTCTTTCTTATATAGATTGGCTTGCGATTTCCTGAAAATCCAACCTCTGATATTACAAATTCTTTTTCTACTTCATTAGCATCAACTGTTGCTGGTGCTCCACTATAAGCAGACTGGAATAATTCGAATATTTCATTATTCCCGACTTGTAAATATGCTCTACCTGGTTCCTTAATCTCAGCAGCTACTGGAGTTTTTATTACTTCATTACTATCTTCTTTAGACTGTACCTTCAGACATAATTTAAATTTCGAGTTTGACCAAATTTGTGCATCTACCACACCACTCGGCTTCTGTGTCGCTAAAATCAAATGCACTCCTAAGCTTCGACCAATTCTGGCAGCACTAATAAGTTCTTTCATAAACTCCGGTTGTTCCGCTTTCAATTCAGCAAATTCATCCACAATAATAATTAAATGTGGTAATGCCTCGGATACTTTTCCATCTTTATACAATTGAATGTACTTATCAATATGGTTTACTCCGGCGCTTGCAAAATGATTCTGTCTCTTCATCAATTCAGCCTTAATGGATTTAAGAGATCTTTGTATCTCATTTCCATCAATATTTGTAATTGCTCCGATAAGATGTGGTAACTCTTTAAACTGATTTACCATACCACCACCTTTAAAGTCGATGATAACGAATCCTATCTCATATGGATGGAAGTACGTAGCAGCTGACAAAATAAATGATTGTAATATCTCACTCTTTCCGGAGCCAGTTGTACCTGCAACTAAACCATGTGGTCCATGGAATTTTTCATGCAGATTTAAGCAAACAACATCATTTTTAACATTTACACCCAATGGAACTTCCATAGTTTCATATATTCTTGAAGTGTTCCAGCGTTCCTTCAATTCCAGATCGTTTGCTGAATAGATACCTAATAACTCGAATAAAGAGATGTTCTTTCTAAGCGAACTCTCTAAACTTATTTCTTCACAATAAATCGGAGCCAAAATATCACTTGCTCTTTTCATTGTTTCAGATGGAATGTGAACATATTTAAATTCCGTTTTATCCGTTTTATTTTCACTTGCATAAGTATAAGCCGAACAGCCTTCTTCTAAGACTACTATCTGACTACAGTACAATGGTAAATATTTCTTCTCCGTTTCAAAGAATATGAATGTTGTATTAAGTTCTGATGCATGTTCAATGAATCTTGATATCGGATGACTTTTGATTCCATTATCATTTAGTATGAAAATAACATTGTGTCCAGGCACATTTTTATTCTCGCTACGATAAGTCAATTCTTTATACAAATATTCAAATACAATATTTTTACTTTCCGCATCACACACAATATTTCTAAAGTTCGGATTGGGCTGAATATGTGGAATAAGTTTTAACCAGTCATATTCCTGAACATCATCAATGAAAGCATAAACATTTACATCACCAAAATACTGTCTACTTACAATATCTACTAACAGACATTTGATAAATTCATTTTGTTTCTCTTTTCTACCAATGACACCAATAGCATTTGCATCTTTTGCATTCAAATATATTGGTGCTTCTTCAATATATTTATATTCTTCTGATAACTGCGTTGGAATTTGACATAAATCATCACCAGTTTCCAACTTTTCTTGTTCCTTGTACTCGATTTTCCTTTCAGCTTCTCTCTTTCCAATGCCTAGATATATATCCAGAAAATCTTCATCTTCTGGTGTTCTGTCAAATAATTCTGCTGAAAACGATTCAATATGTTCTAAATCTTCTTCTGTGCTATAATATTTATCACGTAATATCGCCAATTCCTCATTACGTGCAGCTATAATTTCTTCTCTTTTTTTCGCAACATAATTAAGATAAACGCTTCTACGTTTTTCACAATCTTTTTTGTATTTCTTCTGACCATGAATAATGTTTAAAACAGAAGTAATTACGCCCATTCCCATCGAACAGATACTAAATATTACATAAGTCCCGCCGGACTCACTCATTATTCCTCGTAATACAACTACTAAAGCAAACATTACAATTGTTGGCATTAGTGAAGTAACAATGTTCAGTTCTGGCTTTGTAGGAATTGTATCAGGATCAAGAATTTTAATCTTTTCGTCCTCAATTATAGCTTTCGCTCTTGTATTTCTGATAAACATCGGATATACACCATCAATGTGTACCTGTTCTGCCATCTGCCCGATACCATTTAAGCGAATGTTTCTTTTACTAAAATAAAGTTGCTCATCTTTGTAATATGCTGAGAAATCTGCCACAGAAATAAAATCAAAATCTTTCAGCACTGCTTTTTTATTTATTCGCTTTCCGTTAACATATGTTCCATACTTTGAGTATTTTTCTAAAAGTTCCACACCGCTATTTGTATGTACGATTGAAACCAAAGTATCTTTTCCATACTCTGTATATAGTTCAATATTTACACCAGATTTATCTCCTATACTTAATTCTGATATTTTCGATAAATCAATTTTTAGGCTATAATCGGCTCCATCTGCGCCAAAGTCTATTAAAAAACGGATTTCAAATGCAACTTCTCCTGAATTAACATAGCAAATATTAACCACATCATCGTGTGCTAATTCTGAAAATAATAGTTTGCGTACGTCACCTCTGCTAATATACAAATTATCACTACATAAAATATTCCAATTTGTTTTTTTCTCCAGACTAATTTCTATATCTTCAAAAAAGAAATCTGGATCTAATCTAAATTCACAATTTGATGTAGAACCTAATTTTACTCGTTCCAGTTCTGCCGGGATTTCAAATTCTTTATAGAACGTCTGATTACTTACAATTAACTTATACTGAAATTTCATAGTTACATCAAACTCCTTTTGTATATTATCCTCGTTCCGGTTCTAATTCCATATTCTGACAACAGCTTATTTCCATGCAAAAATCCAATAGGATTTTCTGCTACTAAATAACAACCAAATATATTATCAATATCCATTTCCAAACAAAATGCTTCATTTAATGCTATTATTAAATCATTAGCTGTAATGTTTATTGGAATTTCCAAATCAACAACCTGATTAGTAATTTTATTAATAAACTGTACGATAGCCTTGTTATCCATAATTGTACCTCCTACAAGATTATAAATGCTACTCTCTGTATACTCTTTTCACTCGCCAACTTATTTGGTTTCATACTTTCACAATACGTAAAATGACCCACATAATCAGCAATCGTAAACTTAAGTTCCACTTCAGAACTAATCAAAGCATTGTCATCTTCTTTTTCAAAATCATTACAGATAAAACAATATTTATCAGCCGTAATGCCATTAATATTACTAACAAATATGTTAGTAGCAAGAACAGAAGATAATGTCTGCTTGGTAACAACTATAACCTTATCTGCGAGGTTCAATAAATTAGCTTTACCATCATCAAATGTCACATCAGTATCTACAACAATAAAATCATAGTCACCACTTTTCTTTGCAGAAAGTATTATTTTTTCATATATAGAATAATTTAATCCCAAAGACATTAATGCAGCCTTAAACGGTGGTAAATAACTAAATGTTTCTTTTCTTATTACAGGTTTTATTTCTGTATATATATCTTGAGTTATTGTTGCAAGCTTCGTATATGCATCGTTTGTTGTAATGGCTGAATGATTTTCTAACATATGCTGGCACACTTGTAAATGTGATGCATTTATATAAAGAACCCTCTTATAATTCTGTGCCAAACACGCAGCAACTCCCATTGCCACCGTAGTTTTACCTACACCACCGGCAGCTGATGTAACAAGCACAATCTGTGTCTCTTTTTTCTCAACCGCTGCTATGTTTAATGCTCCGGCACTTTTTCCGGTAATCTCATTAAATATTTCTTTAATACTTGTATACTTAAATAATTGATTTACATTTAAATCTCCAGTACCACCTTCTTCAAACTGCTCCATCATCACAAATATATTCTGAATATTATGTCTTTGTAGAGATGAATCATACAATTCATCTGATACAATCAATATTTCCGCATTCTGTGGTTTAGAAAAATAATCATCAAAGTATGTCTTATCGGTAATTATCTCCAAATCAATTTTATTAAAAAAATCTGTTACAAATTTATACTGTAGCGGCACGATGTAATTAGCATCCTCATCCGCAATGATTACTCTTGGTTTTGCCATTTTGACACCTCTTTATACAACTTGAAAATCACTGTCTGCCAAACGAATAATATCGCCTTTGTTTATCTGGTAATGCTGTCCTTGAAGCACCCTTGTACCATTCACATATGTTCCGTTGGCACTTCCTTCATCTGATATGGAATAAGTTCCATTCAGACACATTATCCTGCAATGCTTACGGCTAATCATTTTATTAAATGTAATAGCCTTATCTACAATTTCTTCCTTCTTTCCAATCAGTACATTATCCCTGTCAATTATCAATTCAAAATGTTCAGGTGCATTCATTGCAACCAATTTAATTATTCCGTTAGTATTGTTTGCTGAAGCCGCTTTTTGCATTTCTTCTCTCTTTTGAATCGGAGGTACTCCTGCATTTCTTGAACGATTGTATACATCTTCTATTGACAACGAGCCATTGCATAAATCCAATACAAACTGATTCAGTTTTTCATTCGTATTTACAATTACTTTATTAATAAGCTTTACTATACTGGAACGCAATTCACTTTCAAATTCTGCATAACTATCAAATGCCTTTACACTTAGTGGAAGGTATACCAGTTTAACCTTAAGTGTGTTTTGTTCAATAAATATTTTATCCCAGGATAAATCTATACACTGACATGCAAGAAATCCGTTATTTCTCACTTCAATAACACTTGCGAATAAATTTACAACTACAGCTATCAATGTATCAGCTGTTATACCTACAAACATTGATGACATCGGTCGGTAATCATTCGTAAGGTAATACAAATCCACCTTGCCATTTCTTGTCATCTTCATGCATTGAATGAAGATACCATTTGTCTGACTCTGTAATACCTTATAATCGGTATTCACAAAATGGCTGCTATCCTCTAATACATATTCAAAGTTATTACCACACACGACTTCGCTTATGATGCCGTTATCCTTTAGCGTATACATAATCTACCTTCTCTCTATCCTATTTATCACAAGCCGAAACTTAATCGTTATTAAATTCCTGCCTCTGACAAATATTTATGCTTCTCCACACAGCCGAAGCTGTGTGGAAAACATAATTAAAATTTATTTCTTGATTTTTCTTCTTCGTCTTGCTGTAATAAAGTATCCTCCTGCTCCTAATGCAACTACTGTTCCTCCTATAGAGCCCCAAAATAGAATTGTATTAGCATACCAGCGTACGAAGAAATTTCTTGATACAATAACTTCATCACTAAATACATAAAGACCATTTGTATCAAAATCTTCAGAGGATGTATCTGTTACATTTCCAGCCAAATCCGTAACAATAATCCTTACCGTCTGAGCTGCGGTATCATCACTTTCTGCAATTTCAAAACTTCCTGAATAGTTAAATGCTGCATCTCCAAAATCAGTAATGGTTTCATAACTTTCACCATTTAATATGATTTCAACTGACTTTAATCCCCCGACATCTACAACCGTATATGAAACCTTAAGTTGATTGTCCACAATCTTATCAACATCAGGAATTCTTTCATCGAGATTTACTATATTTCTGATTTCCGGTGCAGTTGTATCAACCGTAAAGTTCATGGTATCAAGGATCTGATTACCTGCTTCATCAATTGAATTTTCCGGTACACTTGTTGATTCATTTTTCTCTGAATCAGCAGCTCCATATGCAGATGAAAGTGAAATCTTATAAACTCCATCCTCTGCAAAGTTATCTGCCTTAATGGTATATACATATTCGTACCATCCGCTTTCACCAATAGCAACTTCTGTATTCATATTAGCCGGATTCACATCATAATCTACATCCAATGCTTCTCCATCTCGTGTAACCAGAATCTTTAATGAATTTTCAAGCAGTCTGTCTGCATTATATTCTGTAATAACCAAGTTATCAGTAATAGCAGCTTTATTATCTCCGGTAATCGTTATGTACTGTCCACCATCTTTAATCAGTGAAACAAGATAATCACTGTATGCATATACAGAACCAAAACGATTTACTGTAAATGTTACTTCCTCAATTTCTTCATTTCCGGCTTTATCAGTCATTGCAATTGTCAGTGTATAAATACCATCATTTTCAACAACTTTTTCAAATGTATCATATGTTCCGGAACCACCTTGTGCCTGCTCGGTTACACCACTGATGAATTTTTCTGTAACATCTACATTTTTATCACCCATACGGGTACGCAGAAGTTTTACCTCATAGGAAGCATAGTTTACATCATTAAATGAGATTGTCGGAATAACATCTCCAGTATATGCCTTGCCATTTTCCACACCGCCTATTGTAGGCTTTTCAATGGTCTGGTCCACAACGAAATCTTTTGCTGCAACACTATTTCCATAGTTGGCTTCTCCACTTTCATTACCTGCCATATCTGTCATGGTAACATCAAATGTATAATCGCCATCTGTACTATAGACTATAGTTGCTGTATGTACATCACCGCTACTACTCCATGTTGCTGTTGGTACGGTAATAGGAGAACCGTTCAATGAAGCATTTTGCGTAAATACAACTCTGTTCACATCAAAATTATGTTCTGTCACAGTAATAGTTGCTGTTCTCGAACCGGCAAAAAATTTCTCGTTTGATGATGTATTATTATCATAGCTTACATTAACTACCGGAAGTGTCTTATCCACCGTAAATTCTGTAGGTGCCACACTATCTCCATAAGAAATACTACTACAACCATTTCCTGCCAAATCTGTATATGCAATATCAAATGTGTAATCTCCATCTGTGCTATACTCAATATGAGCAGTCCACTTTGTATTATCCTGATTTTCTGTACCTTCTGCCTTGCTCCATTCGCCGATTGAAGGTATTACTCCATCTGTATTTGTAACTGTTAATTTTACATCTTCTGCACTAAAATTTCGTTCCGTCACAGTAATGGTTGCTCTTCTGTTTTCTTTAAAGTACTTATCATTATCTGCAGTATTATTATCATACGAAATGTCAATTACAGGAGCTGTAATATCAATTTTAATTCTTACCGCCTTTTCAGACATATTCATTGAATTATCTTTTGCATAGACAACAATTTGTACATCATTACTGTTATTCAACTTACTGTCAACCGTAATAGAGCCTGTCCATGTCTGAATCAATTCATCCTGCTTAGGGTCTGAATTACTAAATGTAAGTAATTCACCTGTCTGAGTTTCTGTTCCCATATTGAACACCTTATAAGTAACACTGTTTAATCCTGAATATGTGCCACCTGTTAATGGATCCACAACTTTAATGTCAACTCTTACATCTCCATTGTAAATATCATTGATTGGCTGTTGTGGAGTAACAGTTACTTCCGGTGCAATTGTTTCCTCCATAGGTGCTGTATGATCTACAATAAGTCCATTGGTACTGATGTATGTGTAATTTCCTGCAAGGTCAGTCAGTTTTATATAAACCACAAACTGTTCATCTGTACTTACCGATAATCCGTCATATAAATAATAAGTTCCATCTGCATTTGTCTGTGCCTTTGCTGTTAATGCAGTCCATCCCGTCACTGCATCTAATTGCTTTTCACTAAGTGGTGTTGTTCCATCTGTTGCAGATGCAGCCTTTACCTTATAATATTCAATACTGTACACTGGTGCCGATGTTAAATCATCAAATGTTCCCGATAAAACAATCTTATCCTTTGACCAGAATCCAAATGTAAGGTCAGTTCTTAACGAATTCCATTCTGTTTCTCTTCCCTCTGTCGATACTGCCTTTATAGTACCTGTTGGTTTGGTTGTATCAACGGTAAAGTCAAATGCTGCAACAGACGTTCCATTCGTTACCGAGGTAGTTACCTTTGTATTTGCATTTCCTGCTTTATCTGTATAAGCAATAGACCATGTATAATTAGCATCCTTGTTAAATGCAACAGTTGCCGTATGTGTAGTAGCATCCGGATTTTCTGTGTTCTCTACAGTTGTCCAGTCACTGATTGTATACGCACCCTCTACTGCTTTTCCTTCCGCATCAACTGCATTGATGACAATACCTGCTAATGCTTCCATCTTATCAAAATGATTTGGTCTTTCAGTAATAACTACTGTTGCTGTTCTTTGTGCGTCAAAATATGTATTACCGTTATTATCATTACCATTGTCAAATCTTACAGAAATATCCGGAGAGGTGATATCTATATCAAGCTTCGTATACTCTGTCTGCTCATTTCCTGCATTATCAACAGTTTTTACATATACAATCACATTAGAACTATTATTTTTTTCTTTATCAACCGGAATGCTTCCTTCCCAATGATTTAGTAAATCTGTTTGTGTCGGTGATGTAATATTGAATGAATACAAATTGCCCGACTCTGTTTTTACGCCATTATTCTCAATCCAGTAATCTACCGTCTTAATACCTGAATATGGTTCAGATTCATCTACTACAACATTTACTTTCACATCATCGTTCGCATTGTAAAGCTTGTCCTCTTTTGATTGTGTCAATGTAATCGTACTTGCAACTTTGTCTACTACATATCCATTTGAATTAATATATGTATAATTTCCTGCATAATCTGTAATCTTCAGATAAATCACAAACTGCTCATCAGTGCTAATGCTAAAATCTTCGTAAGCAGCAAACGTAACATTATCAAGTTCCGCCTTAGTTAATGCTACCGGATTACTTGTTTTGTAATATTCCGTTACAACCGGGCTGATACCGTCTGTTGCTGTAGCCGTTACATCCGCCTTGATATTGCTGTATAATCCGAAGGTTAATACAGTTAATAACTTATCCCATGTATTCTCATTTACTGTTACTGTTCCTGTCGGAGCTGTATTGTCCACTGTAAAACTATATGGAGTCATTGATGTTCCAGTTGTAACACTCTCAGACTCAAGTTTATTATCAGCATCATTTGTATAACTAAATGACCATTCATATTTTACATCTGCCTTAAATGTTACTGTTGCCTTGTGCCCATCGCCTTCACTGGACCAATCACTGATTTCATATGCATCATCAACAGTATTTCCTTCTTTATCTACTGCTGAAATTACAATGCCTGCAGTAGCCTTGTCTGCATTAAATGATGACGGTCTATCCTTTATTGTTATGATAGCAGTTCTATTTTCCATTGCAAAATATCCATGTCCATCAACAACTTTGTTAGCTGAACCATCCAGCTCAATTGTCGCATTTAATTTGTCAACATTAATTGCAAGTATTTTTTCTTCGCTGTATTCATTTCCTGCATTATCTACAACCGTAATGATTACCCTTACATTATCTGAATTATTCTGTCCCGTCTCTGTTCCCGCTTTTACTGTAATAGAACCTGTCCAATCAGCTTTCAGCTGCTCATAGGTAGGATTTTCAATATTAAATGTATATAAGTTACCTTCTTGTGTTTTTACACCATTGTTCTCTACTCTATAATCAATGGTCTTGATTCCGGAATATACATCATGTTCATCTACAATTTCATTAACGGCAATATCTACTTTTACATCTTTATTATAAAATCCGTTTTCATTTGCCGCTTCCGGATTAATCGTAATTACACTGTGTGTAGTATCAATAATTGCACCATTGGTACTGATATACAATGTATTACCTGCATAATCAGTAATTCGTGCATATATTACAAATTTTTCTTCCGTATTCACTGTATATGCTGTATCTGAAAAACTTCCCTGCTCATACAGCTCTTCCAATTCAGTCTCTGTTAAAACCAAATCTGTATTAGATTTATAATACTTAACATCATATACTTTAGAAGTTTCATCATTCGCTGTCGCTGTTGCGGTGATAGCATAATTATCCCAAATACCAAATGTTAATGTAGATAACAATCTATCCCATGTGTTATTAACATCAAATGAAATATTGCCTGTCGGTGCTTTCGTATCTACAGCAAAAGAATAAATACTGTCACCAGTCTCAACAACTGAGGACTTATCCATTGTCTTGCCTGCCATATTTACATATGAAACTTCCCATTCATAATTCGCATCTGTGTCAAACTGAATTGTTGCAGTGTGAACATCTCCATTGCTGCTCCAATGAATCATTGCAGGTTTACTTATGGAAACAGCCTCACCTTTAGCGTTCTTCGCAATAATATTTATTCCATTTGTTGCAACTGCCATATCAAATGAACTTGCCCTGTCTGTGACAACAATTGTAGCTGTTCTCACAGCATTGTAGCAGTCTTCAGTTGCTTCACTGTGCAAAGTTCCATCTATTGTTATACTGTTTAATACTGGTGCTGTGCAGTTAACCATATAATTTTCTGTTCTTTTATATTCAACATTTCCTGCACGGTCTGTTACTTTAAACCATACTGTTACATAATCACTGTTATTTTTTGTTTCTTCTACATCTACTGTTGCACCAACCGTATGTGTATTCTTTATATCATCTGTATGTGTATACAGAACACCGCTTTGAGTTTTTAAATCATCACTTACGGCTTCATATGTGATATTCTCTGCAACTTCAGTATCCGTCACAAAATATTCAATACTTTCAATACCAGAATAATCACCATTGTCAGTTGCCTTAATTTCTACATTAAAATCATCATTATAAAAATTATTACTGTGTTTTTCATCTGTTGTTACTGTAGAACTTGTCTTATCCTCATCGATTACAAGTTTTAGTAATTCTTGTGCAGATACGCCTTCTACATCATGCCATTTTTTAGTCTTTTCATCATCAGCCTTATATCTTAACTGAATTTTTGAAATTGTTACTGACTCAGTAAGTGTGAATGTCTTCGTGGTTTTTCCACCGTCAATTAGCCTACCTTTTTCATTATAAATTTTGATGCCAGTTTTGTCTGTACTAAATGTAATCGTTCCATCATTAGCATAAACGAACGTCATTCCATCAATCCTGATTGCATCTGTATAATTAAATAATCCTGCAATATCTGCTGAAATTGTAGCTGTCTGCACAAAGGTTGCACTTACTTCTTTTGCTTCCATAATATTCTGGATTGTAAATTTAATTTCACCTTCCTCAGTTTCTTCAAAATCAGCAACATCAACACCATTTACTTGAACAGATGCAAGAGAATACCCTTCATCCGGCGTAACCGTAATATCACAAGAACCATTATAATCAACTAAATCTGCACTTACTGTAATTGCACCATTTATGGTTTCTGCTTTTGTCACCTTATATCTGTTTGGTGCAAAGGTAATTGTAATCGTGTAGTCTTTATCTGCTGTTAATGATTTAACATAAGTATCGCCATCATTATAATTTTTATCTTCAATAGTTTCTTCGACACCATTAATTACTACTTCTGAAACTCTATAGTTCGTATCAGGGTCAGCAGTTATTGTAATTTCTGTATCAGCTTCAACAGTGACATTTCCACCTTCAGAAGCTGGCTGTGTCACGACAGTTCCATTATCATTATGGCTGACCATAACTGTGTATACTTTTACAAACACGACGGATATCTCTATATTAGATGTAACTGAAATAGTAGTATTAAAGCTTGATTTATCTGTAAGTGTCTGTGATAAACCCTTGATAGATATTGAGGAAATCTGATATCCACTATCCGCTGTCACTTCAAGAGAAACAGTCTCATTTTCATCCACTCTAACAGAATTTATTTCATTTCCATCAAGTTTCACATTTCCTCCAACAGGAGTATCTGTAAGACTAACTGTGAATTCATTCATCACCTCAAGAACAACCGCTATATCATCACTGCTTACAGTAATTGTTTCACTATACGCTTCTCCCTTTGTTACTTCCTTAGTCTCACCCGCCACAGAAAGATTCTTTATATATGTTCCTTCTGCCGGTGTTATTTCTACCAAAACATCTGTATTCTCATCAACAGTAATACTGTTTCGTTCTGTTCCGTTTAATTTAACTACTGCATCCCCACCAGATACTGTTACCGATAGTGTGTGCTGACTTGAACCTGACGGAGTCCTTGTGATAGCCGCATCAATATTTTTAACCAAATCAGAGCCTGTTACATATATCTCGTTGGAATATTCATCATATCCTTCTTTTGTTATGGTATATTTAATTGTTCCTCCAGTCAAACTTCCGTTAGTCAATGCCTGTCCTATATCAGATGTGCTAAATGAAACTACCCCATCTGAATCGGTAGTTGCACTTAAACTTAGACTCCATTCCGTCTCCTTAGCTTCAAGTGTAACTATCGCTCCTTCAACCGAATTCTCACCATCTGTTACTGACACCGTAAATGAATCCGGATAAGTTGTCGTTGCTGCCATTACCGGCAATCCAGCCTGTGGCAACATCGCTACGAGCAACATTACTGAAAGTAATATTGCCAAAAACCTGTCTGTGTTTTTCCTTTTACACATCATTTTTCTGCTCCTTTGTATTATTTTTTAACCTTTTTAAATACCTGTAATTTCTACCATTAAAAACACAATGTAAGCTGAATAATAGAATTAAAATTGCTACTTCACCGATAATTAGCCAGCTTTTATTTATACGCTGCCAAATAATCATTCCTAGTAACAGAACAACTATAAATAAAAGTATATCTACCATCTTTGCTTCAGTATTTTTAAAGAAAGAAATAATTCCCGGCATCGAATTTTTGATTTCTTTATTTCGATACAACTTTCGCTCCAGTTTTTTTCTAACTCTATTCGCTAAATGTGATAACCATACTTCCGCAAATATACTTAACCAAAACAAAAATGCAACAACATATGCAATGGTCTGCTGCTTTGTATCTCCTTCTATATCTACGAACAGAATACAAAGAATTAAAATAGACTGCAGACACGCCATTCCTATACTTAGATACACATACAGATTTAACTTATTTTCTAACATTCAATCACCTCTTCTGTATGTATAAGCATAACCTCTTCTATCATTGTCAATGATTTTCCACCGATTCTCTCTTTCGTTTCTACCTCATTTCCCAATGCAACAGTCTCATTTTCATCCACCAGTAAACCGGTATCTTCAGAATCTGAAACTGTACTTGTCTCTGCATTCAAAAGTCCAGTTTCCTCAGTTTCTGTGCCTCCACCTCTATTTTCCGCCAGTAAGCCAGTTTCTGGTCGATCATCATCTGTATTTCTATTGATACCAGACATTGTTTCTGTAAGTTTTCCCCGTTCTATATTAGTTTTGCTTTCTTTATATTTCTTTGTTCCTGTCTTTTCATTTTCTGCTCTCATTCTGGCAATAGATTTTCTGGCTGTTCTTCCCGTAAGATCACCTACTACAGTCGGTATTTCAAAGATAAACCACAGCACTATCGCAATAGCGAGCGCTATACCTGCTACGACAAATGAGATAATTGACAATGTTCCCAATGTTTCCGCCACTTCTAATTACCTCCATTCTGTCTCTTTTCAACTTCGTTGTACTTTACATTGATATTGTCTGTAAATGAAGCATAACTAGAATTAATCTCATCCTGTAAATCATTTACATATGAAAGTGTTGATGTGATTGCATTAGCATTTTGATACAATTCTTCCATCAGTTCTAAAGTTGTTTCCTTATCAAATCCTACACCTGCCATATATTCAGCCTGATCATTAATAAGAAGCATCGTTACATAATATAATGAAATTTTGTCATAATTTGCTTCATTATCTGAAGCCCTGCCTACTATTTCCATTACTGTATCAATTTCCGAAAATAATGTCGTGTAATCATCCAGCGAATGTTCCGCTGTCGTACTCTGATTTGTCATAAATCTGCATATTTCATAATAACAAAGTGCGATTTCCTTCTTATCAAAATCTGCATCTGACTGAGAGGCATCCTTAAAGAATCTTTGAGCATTTGCTGCTCGTGTTTTAAAACTTCCATCATATTCTGCAAAATACAGCTTTCCCATATCGTAATACATATCTGCCATATCAGAATCGGACAAATCGTGAGAATCAGATTTTGCTTCTATAACATTCCCGACTTTTACAATTTCATCATTAGTCGCATCATGATTTTTGTAATACTCAATCAATTTATCATATGCATCCACTCTTTCCGGATATATTTCAACTGCTGCAAAATATTTTTCCGGATTTGAACTTGCAACATTCAGGTCATAATCCTGATTATCTAAATTAGTAGATGCAATGTTCAAAATGATTCCTGCAACTGCTGCAACAATTGAGACACCGATGCAACTCAAAAAGGTAACCAGCTTTCTTTTTTGTTTTTTCTTGAACCCTTTTGTTATAAGTTCCGGATGTTCCAAATCGTACAGCAGGTCTGCACATGTCTGATATCTATTTTCTGCTGCCGGTTCCACGCATCTGTCTATAATAATTTCAATACCTTCCGACAACTCCGGATTCCACTGTCTTACCGGTGCATATGGTTCTCCATTTCTTGGATCCACTCCTGTCAACAAATGATGCATCGTCATACCTAACGCAAATATATCCGAACGTCCATCCGTCTGACCACTATACTGTTCAGGTGGAGCATAACCCTTTGTTCCTAAAACTGTTGTATCTGCAATATTTTGTTCCTTATATTCTCTCGCAATACCAAAATCTATTATCTTAATATTCCCTTCCGGCTTGAGCATTACGTTTGCCGGTTTCATATCTCTGTATATAATAGGTGGTTTTTGAGAATGCAGATACGATAATGCATCACACAATTGTTTTGCCCATCCTATTACCATTTCTTCCGGTTGCGCACCATACTCATTTAGGATTTTATCTAACGATTCACCCTCTATGTAATCCATAATGACATATATAGTAATACCATTATCAATAATGTCCACAATTCTTGGCAGTGACGGGTGGTCAAGTTTTTTCATCATATTTGCTTCAGCTAACAGACTGTTTACAACAATTTCATCATTTTTTCCACTGCCCTTTTTTCTGATTTCCTTAACTGCCCACTGCTTATTTAATCGTTTATCCATCGCAAGGTAAACAACAGACATACCACCTCTGCCTATTTCTTTCAGTATTTCATATTTCCCATCTATGACAGTTCCAACTTCCGTCATCTGTATCCACCTCACTCTGCTTTAATCAAAATCACAGATATATTATCTTTCTCATCTCTTGCCTTTACCTGTTCAATAAGATATTTTGCATTACTGTGCATAGCCTTCTTATTTACCAAGCTTATAGGATTCAACGATTCTAACATCTCATCTTCTGTTATTTCATGTCTGAATCCGTCAGAACACAAAAGGTACACTCCATTCTTTGTTTTTCCTGTTATAATATCCGGTTCGACAATTTTCGAAGCACCTACACACTGTAATAACAAATTTCTTCTCTTATCAGTTTTTGCCTGTTCAATCGTCATAGTCCCTTTACTTATTTCCCTTGCTATGAATGTATGATCTGATGTCAACTGTTCCAAATGTGAACTTATATGATATATTCTGGCATCTCCGACATGAACAATTACATACTCATCTCCAATGAACAAAATGCCGGAAAAGGTAGTACCCATCCCTTCATCGCCATTCATCTTACTATATTCAAGAATATTTGCATTTAGTTCCTTTAATAACAGGGACCATTTTGCACCAATAACATTCATATCTACATTTTTAAGTTCAAATGGCAGTTCATTATCAAACCAACGATTGAATTTCCTTATAACAGTAGCACTTGCCAGTTCTCCTTTAGACAAACCTCCCATACCATCACATACAATTGCCATCAGAACTTCACCCAAATCACATGTTGCATGTTTAATTAAAATGCTGTCCTGATTTGTGTTTTTTGAAATACCAACATCCGAATCTGCAGTTGCATTAAATTTCATGTCCGTATTACTCCTTCCGTACCTCTACACTCTAAATACAAATTCCTCATTGCCGAGTGTCAGTTTATCACCATTTGTAATTTCAGTTTCTGTATGAGCCTGTATCTGTCTACCATTGATAAAGGTATGATTCTTTGAATTTAAATCCATAACATAATACCTTCCCGCCCGAACGATAATATCCGTATGGCTTCTGCTAACCGCAATGTTATTTGTGACAAAATAATCCACATAGCTTTTTTCTTTTCCAAGTCGAAATACCGGCTTATTGATCTTTATTATTTCATCTGTCAGCACTCTATGTAATGCCGCATAACACACTTCCTTCTTTTGTCCTGCTACATATTTTTGTTCTGATGTATTCAATAATCCTGTTGCCTCATCATTATCATCCAACAAACCTGTTGCTTCATCATCACTATTATCTAATAGCCCTGTTGCTTCATCATTATCCAGTAAGCCCGTCTTCTCATCATCTGTATTATCATAATGGGAATAATAGTGTTGTTGCTTGTTAGTCATATAACCACTTTGCCCGGCATTCTGTTTCTTAATCGTGTTTACTACACTTCTATCCTCTTTTTGAATAAATGCTTCTATTTTATCAGCATCAAAAGATTTTAAGCTGTGAAAAAAATACACAAATCTTGAAGCTACCTCATTATCCTTTTCATCTGCCGGTTTTACTGAATATATAATTGAATCAACAAATGTAATCAAATCTCCTGTATTTCTCTGTTTAACAGTAGGCAAATACAAAAACTGTAACTCTTTTGTTGTTTCATTGATGTATACAGAATTCATATCCAATTCCAAATGAAGCAAAGAAAAATTATTTGCCTGTAATTTTTGAATTGCAACAACAACCTGCTCTATGATAAAAAGAAAGTCCCTTTTTGTTATTGTCTTTTTCATTCTCTCACAAAGTGTAATTCCTATCGGTCCCGTATATTCTACCATACCTTTTTTTATCAGCTTTGGTTTTAAAAAGCCACGAAGAAATACTCTTGCAAATCTATCCAGTTCCTTGCTGTCGATGTTTTCTCCAAACGAAGCTTTTGCTTTTATGATAAGCTGGCAATCTTTTGTTTTTGCCTTAAACTTCATATTTGTCCTCCTCATGTGATTTATTAAATCATCTACTTAAAACTTAAATGTCTTATTAAAGTCATAAATCACAGCCACATCATATTTTTCAGTTATTCTGAATACAAAATATATAATTATTCTTTGCGTAGAACTATATGTTCTTCTCACGAACTTGATAAAAGCAGGTAAAGATGGCAGTTTCATAAAATATGTTGACCAATTTTTTGACCACTATTAGATTGTACAAATTTTTTCTAATTGATTTCTTTTAGATTCAAATGACGGATGAACATAATAATTCAATGTTATACTTACATTAGAATGTCCAAGAATTTCACTTAATGTTTTTGTATCGACATTTTTCTCTACACATCTTGTAGCAAAAGTGTGCCTAAGAGTATGAAAATTTGTATCAGGAATATCGTACTCAGATAATTTTTTATGATATCTGTATTCAAAGGTCCTTGGACATACAAATTCATTATTATCCGATAATACAAATCCTCTTTTTTCTGTGACATTTTTCAATATGGAATACAGTTTTGTTGTTATAGGAATATCTCGTATTGAAGTTAATGTTTTGGGTTCATCTAAAATATATTTTGTTTTTTGAGTATTCCAGCCCATATCAGACACCCTGACAATTGATTTTTTAACACTGATCATTCTGTTTTGTAAGTCAATATTTTCCCATTTTAGAGCACAGATTTCCCCAATTCTAAGACCGGTATTTAATGCGATAAGAATACCGAGTGCTGTTTTTGAAGAATCATATCGCAGCGCTGTCTCTAATCGGTCTTGAACCTCTTTTGATAAAACGGCAATGTCTTTTTTATCCATAGGCGGCTTCTGAATTTTAGATTTTAATGGTAATCTGTATTCCTTTTCGGCAGCATAGCTAACAGCAGAATTAATTACAATTGCCATAGTCTTTACATAGGAATTACTCAGTCCGCCTTTTTTATCAATCCTGCCTGATTCTTTTTTTGTTGCCAGAAATCTATTTATGATAATCTCATCTAACTCGTTGATATCTATTTTACCCAGTGCCGGTTTTATATGTGTATTTATTATGTTTTGATATTTCAAACGAGTAGATTCCTTTTGATGAAAAAATCTGGTTTCAAGCCACATGTCAATTATTTCTTCAAAAGTTATTTTCCTAGTAACCGGTTTCATATGACTTCTATTTTCAAGATAATATTCTTTTTTTTCTTTAACTTCCGAATAGGTTTTTCCATAAACAGAATGGTACTTATTTTTACCATTAGTTCCTCGTATACGAATTCTCGCTTCCCATCTTCCATCCTTACGTTTGTGTATATTTTCTCCTTTTCTTCCCATAGTATGCCCTCCTTCATTGACAATCCCCCATTGTTTTGCTAAACTAATTGTGGGATATTGTAATATTTTTTTGTGTGAAGAACATATAGTTCTACGCAAACAAAATGTATAAATATATTCGTACACAAAGGAGGTATCAATTTATGCTGATACCTCCTTTGTGTTACCTGCTTTTTTCCCTTACTTCTGTTGATTTGTTTGCTTTTTCTATAATCAGTGTTGCATTTACAGATTTCTGGTAAGCCTCAAAAGCATCTGCTCCATATTCATATTCCGAAGTTTCCGCCACAGCCGTCACAGGTAACAAATGATTTATCTCCTCTGTAACCGGCTCCGTTTCCATTTCCATATTCTTCTTGCTTGTGCGTTCAAACTCCACATCCCTTGCCAAATTCTCAACCTTGTCAATGGATGCATCCAGATGAAGCACCATTGACTCATATACTTTCTTCTGCCACTGCCAAGGCATCTTAGCAATTTCTGTCTTTGAGAACTTCTTCTCCCTGTGGGAGTAATCAATCTCTTCTTTATCTGCAAAGGTTCTGAAAGTGTTTGCCATCTGCTGCGTAGCTTCACGCATACCCTTTCCAAATGCATCGATCTTGGCAATGGTACGGTTGGTATCAGCAATTCCTTCTTTAACCTTTTCGCGAATACCGACAAGCTTATCCTTTAAGCCAACAAATTCGGAAACACGGTTTAAGGCTTCCCTGCCACGCATCTTAAAATCAGCCATAATCTCTCCTGCTTTATTCTTAATGCCTTCCTTTACTTCAAAGAGCTGCCTCTTGATTTCTCCGCAGCGATTCTCTAATCGGTCCGCCGCCTCATTTAAGGATTTCTTCATTTTATTGCCAAGCTTATCATCCTCCATCTTCTGTATAAAATCACGAAGCCCTGCTATCTCCTCTGTCATGTCTTCGACCTTTTTTGTCATGCTGTCCACATAGGCACATAATTCATAAATCCCATTGGCTGCCTGCTGCATCCCATTTCCGTTTAATGCACCTAATATTTCCTGCAAAATCTCTTCTCCGGTCATCGTTTTTTCTTCCATAATCATTTTCTCCATTTCCGGCAGAGCAGCTTATGCCACTCTGCCTGTTTTTAATTTCCCTTAGCGAAAGAGCAGTTCTTTACCGTCCACTCGCATAAACTCACCCTTTGCCGGCTGTGTCTTTGTCTGTGCTGCTTCTTTTGACTTATTCTCACTCTGTTCCTTCGCCTTTTCATACTGGCTTACGATCTCAGCATATAACTTCTCACGAAATTCCTTTGTTACCGGATAGCACACATCCTGATACACAGCCTTACCCTGCTCATCCGTCTGCTTGGTCTTGTAGGAAGGCATTGCAACAAATACCCTGTCCTTGCCCTGAAGGATGCTTACATTGTTCACAATGAAGCTGTCATCAAAATAAATACGGGCAAGACCACGAATGTTACTGCCCTCTCTTTCATACGGTGTCACTGTTACGGAAAACTCCGGCATTTCCGTTTCGCCCCTTCCCCTGTACTGGGAATTATCTGCTTCCCTTGCCTGTTCAAATGCATCAAGGATATTTCTGTAGAGCTCTTCACGAAATTCTGCGGTAATCGGATTACATACATCCTTATAAACTACACCGCCATTTTCATCACGCTCACCAGACTTATAGCGTGGCATGGATACAAAGAATGTGCCTTTCTCCTTATTCTCTAAGATTGCGATATTGGTAATCTTAAAGGAATCGCCGAATACAAGATTTGCAAAGCCTCTTACATTCCCTTCCTGATTGTTTGTTTCCGTTACATTGATTGAATATTTCATATGTTCCTCACTTTCTGCCGGGAACCGCCGGCTCAGTTACTCACTATCCGGAACTACCGGATAACACTCTAAATTTTCTATTTCTCCCATAGACAATCTGCCATTTAACCAGTTGCCCAGGGTTGCACAAAGTCCGTCCTGCTCAAAATAAATCCACTTCCCATCAGCGATTTCATCTTCATACAAAACGGTTACATCAAAATCCGGCAGATACATTTCTGCCTCTTCGTCATATACACAGGCTACTCCTGCCCTTACACACAGCAACAGGCTTGGAATAAACACATACCAGCCGCTGACTAAGAGCAGCATATCCTCATCTGCTTCCACAAACTCATCACATCTGTCCTCAAATTCCATCCCGGATATGATTTCCTCTATCTCTCCAAGACGGTATTTTTTCCTATTCTCCATAAACACCATCCTCTCCGACCGGAATACATTTCACTACAAAACGCTTTGTTCCACGCTCTGCACAGGTAAAAAGAGTCAATTCCTCTTTACCGAACTGGGTCTTAATGGAGTTATCATAAGAACCCACCACAAAGCATTCCGCAGCCTTATAGGAATGAAGCTCGCCATCTCTGTCAAGCAGTGTTACCTCATCCCCGGCTTCAATCTGATTTAACTTTGTAAAAAACTCTCCGTATCTGCTTCCATTGTGACCGCAAAGCACACAGTTACCATTTTCTCCAATCATAGCTGTTTCGCTCATATGTCCGATTGCCCTGTTTAAGTCTGAAGAAGAACAGCCTTCCACAACCGGATAGCATATATCTAAGCTTTCAATCTCCAGTATGGCAATGACATCTCCTTCTGCAAATACGGCGGCATACGCCGAACTACCGGCGGCTTCGCATTCTTTCTCCTCTGCTTCTTCCACTTTTGTCTCATCTTTCTGCTTTCCCTCCAAAATCTGTTCAAATTCCTGTGTAAGTTTCCCTGTTTCCTTGCTCCCGATATGCTGATACACAGCCGGTATGGCAAAGAATAAAATCCCCACCACAAACATAAGTGCCGCAAACACCTTTCTTCTGCTCATATCCATTTCCTCCCATAAAAAGTGCCCCGCCAAAAGCAGGGCATTTCCTAATCTGAATCTTATCTGAATTTATCCTGCCTTATCTGATAAGGTACCTCTTTCTCTGCTACATTTAAGCTTTTCTCTTCCTCCATACCACCAAGGTCTGCATCTGCAACCTTTTCATTTTCAAGGTCAAGCATGGCATTTAACTCAAACTGTCTCGACAGCTTTTCCTGTAATTCCGCTTCATGTGCAAACGGTTTCTCATACTCTTCTTTTGAAGCAGCAAGGTCATTTTCATACTGCTCAATCTTTTTCAGCAGATATTCTTCATTCTCCTGAATTCCGTTAAAACAGTTTTCCAGCTTTACCATATTTCCCACCGGACTTGTAGAAAGTTCCACCTTATACTCAGTCCTGCCACGAAGTATAAGATAATTCGTTCCCATAAAGTTTTTCTCCACCAGAAGGTCAAATCCGTGGAAGCCACCAAGTGCTGTCGTCTCTCCGGTCTTACATTTACTTACCGCTTCAAGCATCACAGCTCCGCCATCTGCTCTTTCCGTATAAGTGTACTTTCCAACCGTTATTGCAAAATCAGGATTATCAATCAACTCCCTATCACGCACCTTAATGTCTTCCCTGACACAGGCAAGTTTCTCCGATGCAGCCTTAATCAGCTTCGGATAACGAATCATAAAGTTATCCTGTAAGGCATACCTCTGATTGTCATAAGATGATTTAAGGAGCTTTAGTCTCTGCACATCATTGTCAATCTCCATCTTTTCCTTAATCAACGGATTTCCGGTCGCTACAGCCTTAATCTCCGCATAGGAGAGTGTTGCCTCATCTATATCCTCACAGGTTCGGCTCACTGCCTTACTGGTGGTAACTTGGCTGATAAATCGCTGCTTATTCTCAACCAGACTCCAGTTGTATGCATCAAATGTTGATTTTGTAACATAACGGTACACAGCAATCTCGTCATTCTCATTTCCCTGTCGGATACCCCTGCCTTCTCTCTGCTCAATGGAAGAAGGCTTCCAGGGGCAATCTACATGGTGTAATGCTACAAGATGTGTCTGCACGTTTACACCCGTTCCACACTTATCCGTGGAACCAATCAGCACCTTCTTTTTACCGGTTCTCATTTCCTTAAACAGCACATCCCTTTGTGCATCCGTTTTGGCATCGTGAATAAATGCAATCTCTTCCTCCGGAACACCATACTGCACGAGTGCATCCTTTAAATACTGATACACCGTAAAGTCCTTATCCGGTCCCGGTGTGCCGATATCAGAAAATATCAGCTGACATCCAATCTTCCCGTCACGGTTATGCATCTGATACTCATTCCATACATTTTCAGCCACTTTATTTAATTTCCCATCCGGATTATTCGGTGCATCCTTATCCACCAGCCTTGCATCCGTTCCAAGAAGTCTCGCCTCGTGGGTAATCTTAAGGAAGTTATCAACGGAAGGGTCCACTCCTCCATTACGGATACGCTCGGCTCTTACCACGAAGTCCTCCATAACCTGCTTTACATACCAGTCAGGCTCTGACTCCACAATAATCGCCTTACCTCCACGAAGTACCGGCACATCAAGGTCAAGCATATCCGCTGTCTGCACATCTGCCACCTCACGGTAGATATTCATAAGCTCCGGCAGATTGGTAAATTTATTAAATCTGCTCTTAAAACGGAACCCGCTTCCTTCTACCGTAAGCTCCAAGGCTGTTGTTACTTCACCGAAGTTTGCCGCCCAGGAGTCAAAATGATAAATACCCATCTGTTCTAATGCCGGCTTCTGCAAATAAAGCTGCATAACATACATCTCACACATCGTGTTTGAAATCGGAGTTCCCGTTGCAAACACAATACCTCTGTTTCCATTGATTTCACTGATATACTGACACTTAAGCTGCATATCCGTTGCTTTCTTCGCACCGGATGAACTAATTCCCGATACATTATTCATCTTGGAAAAGATCGCAAGGTTCTTAAACGCGTGCGCCTCGTCAACCATAATGGAATCAATACCAAGCTCCTCAAAGGTAATCAGATCATCCTTCCTGCTTTCATCGGCAAGGGAAGCTATCTGCTCCTGCAGCTTCTTCCTCTGGCTCTCCATCTGCTTAATGGTCCACTGCTCTCCATTCTGACTCTTCATATCCTCAATGGCATAAGCTATTTCATCCACCTGTGCCTGAAGCATACGTTCCTTTCGCTCCGCAGAAATCGGAATCTTCTCAAACTGCGAGTGAGACATAATGATACAGTCATAATCACCCGTTGCAATCCTTGAAATAAACTGTTTTCTTCTGCTTTTCTCAAAATCTCTTTCCGTTGCCACTAAAATATTAGCAGACGGATAAAGTCTTAAGAACTCCGATGCAGTCTGTCCGATAAGAGGCTTTGGCACAACCATAACCGTCTTATTGGCAAGTCCTAATCTTTTCTGCTCCATACACGCTGCCATCATCTCAAAACTCTTACCTGCACCTACGCAGTGGGCAAGAAGGGTATTACCGCCAAGCAGGATTCTTGCTATGGCATTCTTCTGATGCGGCTTTAACTCAATCTCCGGATTCATTCCCGGAAACTGTAAATGGCTTCCGTCATACTCACGCAGACGGATATTGTTGAATGTCTCATTGTAGTATTCAACATACTTAGCCCTTCGCTCCGGATCAGCAAACAGCCACTCTTTGAATTTCTCCTTCACCTGGTTCTGCTTTTCCCTTGCAAGCATGGTCTCGTTCTTATTTACCACATAATGGTACTTACCGTCCCCGTCATCAATCCGGTCACGCACGGTAACAGTCTTCAGATTCAGTGTCTCCTCAAAAATAGAATAAGCGTCCATTCGGCTCGTACCATAAGTTTTGGTCGCTGCGACGGAACGCTTATCTAAGGATTTGTTCTCAATGAACCACTCCATGCTTATTTTATTTAAGTGTATCTGAATACCGGAATTGTACCATTCACTTCTGACTGCCCTGGCTCTTCTCGGTGTGTTTAAAAGGTCATAAATAAACTGCTCATAATCCTGCGGTTCAATCCATGTGGTACCGATTCTTACATCAATGTCACTGGCTTCAATCCACTCCGGCTGTACCTTTTCAAGTGCCTCCACATTGATACCAAAGTCCGGATTTTCAGCCGATGCTGCCTTTGCCACACGAAGCTTCTCCCTGACATTGCCGGATAAATATTCATCCGCAGTTTCATACCCTGCATTCGGGTTATTCTCATTTGTAAGAGCAGGATTCAGATAAATAAGTCCCTCCAACTCTTTTACAAGTGCTGCCCGCTTTAATTCCCCGATCAGATTTTCTGAGAAACTTACCTCTTCTTCCCCTGTCTTTTCCTTTATCCGTTCTTCCAAAGCTGTCATATCCGGCTCATAAATGGATAACATATAGGGAAGATTTACCGCACCAAATTCATTGATGGAAATATTCAGTGCCTCTATGGCTGTCTCCACTCTCTCAATCATCGGCTTTGCCTTAATGGTCTGCTTATAAAACATATCCGCTTTCTTCACCTCCCCATCTTCATTTACTTCCTCCAAAGAACAGAGAAGTGGATAATCGCTGTCATCGCGAAATGCTGTTTTATTGCTTTTGCCTGTGATATATCCGTACTTTTCTACAAATTTATCATATCTATCATTCAATATTTCCTGCCTGCTCTTAAGCTCTTCCTCTGAACAGCCTTCCATCTGAATGTCAATCAGCTCCCTTGTAATGGTTCTGATTTCATCCAGCTGCCTGATACGCTCCTCTGCATTCGTGGATACTTCCTGCCTTATCATCTGGGAATTTTCTCTGTAGTAGAGCTTCCCTTCAAAAAAGGTATAGGTAAAGTTCCTTACATCAGGGTCTGCCGGAATCACATCGGCGCTTACTTCCTCCTCTTCTGTCAGTCTCTCAAAATCGGTCATCTGGGCAGAAATATTACGAATTGCCTTATTCAGCTCTGCATACATGTTGAAATTCTCATCATCATTGACACAGACCGTATATCTCGAATCCTGCCCATAGATACGGGTATCATATTCCATAGACCCAAGCATCATTTCCGGATGCTCTGCAAAATAGGAATTGACCGCAATCCCATTCTCCGTATACCCAAGATGCACCCAGTCAGGCTCAACCTCCATCTTACGCTCTCTCTTCTGTAAGAAAAGAATATCCGAAGTAACCTCCGTTCCTGCATTATCCTTAAATGCAGAATTGGGAAGTCTGACTGCACCTACAAGCTCTGCACGTTCTGCAATATACTTACGAATGGTAGGATTGCTTTTATCAAGCGTTCCCTTTGTGGTAATCACTGCCACAATACCGCCGGGTCTGACCTGATCCAGAGCCTTCGCAATAAAATAGTCATGGATACGGAAGTTGTACTTGTTATACTTCGGGTCAAACACTTTGTAATCACCGAAAGGCACATTTCCTACCACAACATCAAAGAAGTTATCAGGATAATTCGTCTTTTCAAACCCGGTAATACTGATATTGGCATTCTGATATAGCTGCTTTGCAATTCTGCCTGAAATACTGTCCAATTCCACGCCATACAGATTGCTTCTCTGCATAGGTGTAGGCATACTTCCAAAGAAATTACCTACACCCATAGAAGGCTCCAATACATTTCCTCCACGGAAACCAAACTGTACCAGTGCACTGTTAATGCACATAGCAATCTCAGGAGAAGTATAGAAAGCATTGTTTACGGAAGCCCTTGCCGCTACATATTCATCCTCTGTAAGAATTTCCTTAAGCATTGCATATTCCTTCTCCCAAGAAGCATTACGCTCATCAAAAGCCTGTGCAAGACCACCCCAACCGACATAGTTCGATAAAATCTTCTGTTCCTCTCTGGTGGCGAGTCTACCTTCTGCCTCAATCTTCTTAAGCGTTTCAATGGCATCAATGTTCCACTTAAATCTTGTCTTGGCTCCGCCCTTTGGAACTTCCACCAGATTGTAATGGAAATTTATCTTTTTACCGGCTTCTGCTTCTCTTTCCATCTCAGAACCATATTCTTCCATCGTGACAAGGCGATCCTCAATAGCAGCTTCCTCATCCGTCAGCAGTCTGTTTTCATCATAAGTACGATTCAGCTTCTCCGCATCTGTCAGAGAACTGTTATAGCTTTCCGGCTCATCAGGAATCGCAAAATCATCAATACCATCTGTATTGCTGACTGCTTCTATCTCACGATACTCTGCATCTATTGCCTCATCATCTTCCCTTATGCCATCCATAACCACATCTTCAAATCTTGGTGTCTCCGGCTGATATTCCCCAGTCATAATCAGGGCACCGATTTCTTTTTCGATATTTTTCCAGGAAACATAGCCTTCATGCTCACCTTCTTCATCACGCCACTGAAAACGAATCCCCTGTGCGTGGAAGGTGTCATATCCGTGAAGTCCATACCCCTCTATCGGCCAGCCTGCTCCACCCAAGCCATATTCCTTTTTAATCCGACCGGCTCTTGTGCCTGCATCAATCTCTGTCTTAAAGATTTCGCATACCCTTTTTCTGCCATTTTCAAATCCGGTACCCCGAAGCACCACCTGTTTAATATAATCCGCCGGCACAGCTGCTTCTTTCTTAGGATTCAGATAATTATGTTTTCCGGCTTTTGCCTGAGCCACATCCTTTGCATAGCTCTCCATAGCCGAATCTGTATAACCTAAGTCCTTTTTCGGTGTTCTAAGTCCGTATTCAGGGTCAAAAAAAGAAGCCTGATGATATTCACCGGCTTCCGTTTTTCCAAATGAGTCAAGCTCATTTAATTCTTTATTAAATTCTTTATCTTCTGATACATTTTCTAATGAAAACGCATGACTATCTGATTTAGGACTACTTCCTCTGCCTGCATCTTCGCCTGTTCCCTTATCCTCCACATCTCCATCGTGGATGACGAATCTTTCGGCTTGTGCTTTGCCAGATACTGCTCCATCAACTGCTCTAACAGGTCGTTCGCCTCCTGCTCCACTTCCTGCATTTTGTCTGCCAGCTTCCCGAATCGGAGTAATGTCTTGTATCTCTGAGGCTCCATTTCCTCTAAATACTTCATTGCAATCCTTCCGTATTTGCCCAGTTTCTGTAATTCTTTGGTCTGCTCCTTCGGCATCTGAATGTTCGGATAAAGCAGCCCGTCCACTTCCGTGTACGCCAGTGTCATTTCTGTCATGATTTTTTCTCCCTTCCGCAGCTAATTTTTTCTGCTGTTCCATGTCTTTTAAGTTACTGTTAATACCTCTAAGAACACTACAGGAGACATCGCATATCAGAGAACCGAGACGGTAAACCATTCCCTCATCAGAAATCTTTACAATCTGACTGAAATCCTGTTCTTCATCAGATAAGTCAAATCCGCATCTCGTACCGACCGTATATAAAATGCTTCTTTTCACAAGCTCTTCCATGTCCGGCAAGCCCTGACGTTTTGGTTGTTCAGCACTTTCGTTCTGAACATATTCAGTAATCCCACTACCTGTTAGTCGTGATAATAACCCTTCTGACTCAGCCAGAAGGCTGGACATTTGTTCTCCAAATTCCTCCTCTATTATGACTCCGATTTCCTTATTTGTAAAGTCCTTTATCACTGAAAATAATGTCTCTCTGTCGGCAGCATCCACAGGACCGGCATATCCTTTAAGGACAAGATACTCTGCATATTCCTTCAGGGTATTTCCACCCAAATCCCATGTCAAAGCCCTGTTTTTTCCTCCGGTATCCTTTATATCAAATACATAACGAAGGTTGGAACCTAATGCTCTTGATGGAAATATGGCAATGCCCTTACTTCCCCTCATTACATAGCGGTCCACCTTCTTCCAGGTATCATAATCTGCTACCAGTGTTGCCTGAGGTCTTTGTGCATAGATAAGCAGAATGTTGTCAAACTCATAGCGGTACAAGTTGCCTGCCAGTCTCAAAATACTCTTCCATTTATCCGCTGAAGTTGTTACATCTTTTATCTGCATATCATAAATCTGTCTTGCCTGATAATCTACGCTCATAAAATCCTCCTTACGCTATTTTTTCTAAACAGTTACCCATTTACTTCTTCCCACAAAACATTTCTTTATAAAGCTTCCATTCATCCTTATCTAACGCCACCTCAAATTCATAGCAGGTACCGTCACGATAAGCTTTTGTTTCTCCCGTCTTAATCTTTCTTGCGAGACGAAGCAGGATATAACATTCTCTCGAAAGTCTCACACTCTGCTTAAAGGTAAGTGCATCGCTTTCTGCCTCCTTCTGCTTTTTGGAAATGCGAAGTAAAACTGCCTTATTTACCTCTTCCACTTCTTCAAGGGAAATAAAAACGGATGCCTTTATAGCCCCCGGTCTGTCCCATTCCTTATGAAGCTCCTTCATTAAAAACTCCATATTTTTTACAATCTCATTCTTCTTTTTTTCCATTATCGTCGTCCTCCTTATCTTGTTTTTTCCGGCTGCATCGGCTGAAAGTCCACGCCCTTCATATCCTCTGCATCCAGAATTATTTTCTGTCCGTAATAAAGCTCCATTGCCTTATCTATAGCTTCGCCAAGGGTTTCTGCCTGAATGGTCTCCACTCTTGACAACTCTTCCTTAATCTCAATTTCAAACTTCTGCATACATCATCGCCCCCTGCTCTTCTCATGGATAATACCAAGAAAACCCTTATCATAATCTCCTGCATTTAAGTTTTCTGTAAATCTGTCAGGCTTGCCCGTTCCAAACTCCTCATACATGGCATTTGTTGCCGCTTCTCTTACGGAATCTGTAAGTCCTTCATTTTTTGCAAGCTCGTAATAAGTACGAAACTGCTCCTTTAAGGATAACCGGTAATCTTCTATTGTGCTTATATCCTTATCCCTGCCATATTCCCTGCGGAGCATGGAAAAGTTTATCGCTGATGGTGTATTACCAAGATAGATACCGCTGCTCCACTCAATCCCTGTTTCACAAAGGGATGAATATCTGTCCTCGCCCTGCGGATATCTTACGAACTGATCCACTCCGATACCAACCATAAACTGACCGGAATCCACATCCATAAACAGCATATCCCTGTCTGAATATCGCTCCACCAGCCGGTAATCCGAGCCGTTAAAATTGTGATAAATCTCTCCCTGTCGTAAATCTGACTCCAGCTTTTCATAATGCGGCCATTTGGCAACAGCCATGCTTCTGTCTGTAGACATGCCAAGCCTGCTAAGCACATCAAGGCTTTCCTCATCACAGAAATCTTCCTCAAAAACATTTGTCATCCCATCATTTAATTTTCCTGAAATAAACAGCCTGAGTTCGTCAAGACTGCTGCAATACCTTACATAAAAGGTCTTGTTTGAAGCAGAATACATTTCAAAAAATGAGCTGCCCTTCTTCTTCGTTTCCTGGATACCGGCTGCTACCTCTGCCATCTGGAAATAACTGTCGCAATAATCCGTAGCATAATTTTTTATAAAATGCTCAAATGAACAGAGAAATTTTTTCTCTATTCCCTTCCTGTTATAAATGACCATAAGCATATCTTTTATCTTCATAATCTGTTTTACCTCCATCTTTACAGGCAGAGCATACCGCCCTGCCCCTTTAATCCGGTCTGCCTATCATAACAATCGCTCCGTTATTTGGTACATCCCGGTAAACCACTCCATAAGCGGTACCTCTTGCATCCACCATCTTTCCATTTCCCACATATATCCCTACATGCGAAATATCCAGATAGCCGTCTGTTTCTTCATAACTGAAGAATATCAAATCGCCCGGCTTCATTTCCTCATACACAACAGTTTTGCCTGCTTCGGCAAGCCCCTGTGCCTCATAGCCTGCAGTACTTGCACCACCATAGCTGATATCCACACCTGCATCCAGCCATGCATAATACACAAGTGAGCTGCAGTCAAAATGTGTGCCGCTGTGTCTTAAAGGCTGGCTGTACGGATACCCGACTCTGTGAAGTGCAAAATCACAGGCATCCTTTGCATTTCCATCCGGTATGTCAGAAAGCACTGCCTGTATCTCTGTTTCCGAAAGAGAACATACACCCGGATCACTTCCACCGCCACCCGGACTGTAGCCAAGAATTGCCAGATTCTCCGGTGACATAAATTCATTCAGCAAATCCAGCTGCTCCTGCGTAAATCCGTAATCCCCTGCCTGTGTATAACAGGATTTTAAGGTCACATTTACATACAGATATGTTGTGGTTGTCGTAGTGGTCGTGCCATCCTCATTTCCTGTCGTTTCTGTCTCCGTTCCGGTAGAAGTCGTGTAAGTACACATATCTTCCACTACGGTTTTCAGCCAGTCTTTGGAAGTGTCATTCATAATGGTTGCGGTATCTCCCACACCATACTTAACCATATAGATGGCAAGGATATCATAATAATTACTAGGATTTCCTTCTCCTTCATACCCGACATAGACAATTTTCCCAGCATCATATCCGCTGTGATTTCCTGCCAGCTCACTTACTTCCCTGTTAAAGTCAGCCAAATAGGAGCTTGCCACCGTAGTAACCGTATCACCATCCTCAAGAGGCGGTAAAAATATGGCAAACGGGGAATTGTAAATTGTTCCAACCACCGCTACCACAGGAATTGCCACTACAGAAACTAAAAGAACCACCCCAAGAAGAAGCGGCAGTACAAGTTTTGCGATATACTTTGCCGCAAACGTCCCCTTTCTTACCAGAATATCCTTAACGAGCTTTCCAAAGCTGTCCTTCTGTTCCTCCTGTGCCTTCATCTTATCAAGGAAAAACTTCAGCTTTCTGGAACGCACATCATTCTTCATATCCTGCTGCTCAATTTTAAAGGCAACTGCCTCTCCTGCCAGCTCCCCTGCTGCAATACCGATGGCAGTTCCAACTCCCGGTGCAACCGCTGTACCTGCCGCTGTGGTTGCCACAGTTGTTGCAGTTTTTGCAACAGCTTTAGAAGTTTCCTTTGCAGCTGTTTTGGCTGTCTCCTTGGCTGCTTTCTTACCGGTTTTCTTCACAACCTTTTTGGCTGTATTTTTCGCGGTCTCTTTTCCAATCTTTTTCCCGGCATTCACCTTCTTAATCTTAAGCTTCTGCTTTTCCAGCACCTGTCTCTTAAACAAATCTGCCCCTCTTGATGCAGTTCCGGTCACAGGCTTTGAAGCCTCATACATAATCATGGATGCCTGCTGTAATTCCTGACCGCCTTCCATCTGGTCCGTCATAGCCTTACCGCCAGCCATTCCTACACCTCGCAGGGAATGATTTTTGACCTTTATGGACTGACCGGATTCCTTTACATTTTTACGATACTTTGAAACCAGCCCTTCCTTCTGCACCTGATGAACCGTACTCTTACGGAAGTCTCCATTATCCTTATTTTTCTTTGACGGGTCTCTGTCAACAGTATAAATGTTGCTTCCCTTAATAGATGCCTGTTTCGGCTCGTGTGTATGAAGCCTCGCCTTCTGTTTCGTATGGATTACCAAAGGCTTGTCATCCACTTTTTTGATTTTCAATGTTCTCACCTCCCTCCTTGCGTTTTGGGTCAAAAAAAAAGCCATTACAGAGAAGTTAATCTCCATAATGGCTGATTTCTGTTGCATAATGCTTTATACCTATAGATTTATTTGATTGTAATATGTTTCTGTTTTCTATTTCATCCTGTCATATAAAACCTGCGAATCGCCGGTGTTTCTGTTTATCTTTTTCTTATACAACAGAGTCCATGATGCCTGATTTTTAGTGTAATCCATAGTACCTTCCGGAAAAAACGATCTGCAGTAATAACAGTCTTTCTCACTGTTAGATAAAAAAAGATACAGATTTCTATCTTCTTTTCTGTTTTTCATCAAATAATCTGCCTCTATCATAGAGTACACATTTGCTTTCCTGTTATACTTAAACACTGTTTCATTACTGTCAAGAATACTCTCCAGCAACGGAAGAAAATGTATCCTCTCTGATATTTTTTCATAAAAATCTGATGACTCTATATGTTCAGTTGTAATTTTTCCTGCCACTATTTCATCAAAAATTTTTCCTCGGTCCCTGTTTAACTCCGGTCGGTCATCCAGATACTGCAATCCCATCAAATGAAAACAGTCCTTCTTATCAAAGAACAAATGCAATTTAACTGCAACACCTTTTCTTCCAAGTACCAATTCATATTCCGTATTTAACAGTGGAAGGAATGCATTTACACAATCAACTATGTTACGCATATCTGTCCTCCATTATATTAAGAAAGGCTCTGCATACCGCAGAGCCTCCCGACATTTTCTTTCAGAGTTTTCACCCCTATCCAGATTGTGGTAAATGTCAAACCCTTATAAGGCTCATAAGGCACTGCCCTCTGGCACAACACCTTACTTCCACGCCTGACAAACACTCAAGTTGCCTGTCTTTAATATTATATTACCGCCTGACAAAAAATATGTCAATGAAATTCGTCCTTTTTTCACATCTTTTCTCTAACAATCATTCCATCGTCTATATCCTGTTGCTTCTCCTTTGCCTTCATTTCTGCAATACGCTCATGAATATTCGTATTATACAGCCTATAAAGATCCGTATCCTTACTAATCTGATTATCAAATGGAATGACCACCGGACCACACTTAATCAATCCCATACCGGATGCTGTATTCGTTACAAAACGAAGCTGTGCTTCTGACACACCGATAACCTCTGCCATCTTGGAGCTGTCCGTATTCGCCTGCTTAAGAAGTGCCACAAACTCTGAGTTTGCAAGCATTGTGGTTGCCGTATAATTCTGTAAAAGGTCAATCACGTTCTGCGTGATGCCTGTACAAAGACCACCCTGCTTTCTGACCTTCTTCCAAAGCTGCTGTAAGTATTTTGCCGAATACTCCGAATTAAGCAGCACATGGAATTCATCTATATAGAGCCAGGTTGCCTTTCCCTTCTGCCCGTTTTCAATGATTCTCTGCTGAATGGACTCCATCATAACAAGCATGGTAATCGGACTAAGCTCTGCACCGAGGTCTCGGATGCCATACACCGTAAAGCGGTTGTCCACATCCACATTTGTCTGATGATTGAATATATTTAAGGAACCGTTTACGAAAAGCTCCAGTGACAATGCAATGTCCTTTGCCTCCTCTTCCGGCTGGCTCATTAAAATATCATAAAAATCGCTCATCACTGGAATATATTTTTCCCTGCTTCTGGCAATGTCAATATAGAGCTTTCTCACGCATCGGTCAATGATTGATTTCTGACGGGAATTTAAGGAATCCCCGATACACTGTTCACAAAGTCCCAGCATAAACTCTCCCTTTTCCCTTACCATACCTTTGGAATCATTCGGGTCAAGACTCCAGACATCCATATCCAGCGGATTTACATAATTATCCGTATAAGTGGACATATTTACAACCGTACCGCCATAAGTATGGGCAATGTCAAAATATTCATTTTGAGGGTCTATCACGATAATCTCATCATTTCCCGATAAAAATACACTGCCCATTTCCATCTTACAGAAAAATGACTTACCGCTACCCGGCACGCCGAAAACGAACCCATTTCCGTTGATGAGCTTCTTACGGTTTCCCACATTGATGTTTTTGCTTATCTGGTTGATTCCATAGTAATTACCGCCGCTGTCATTTAATTCCTGCACATTAAAAGGCATAAGTACCGCAAGGGACTGTGTCAGCATGGTTCTCATGGTCTCCACCTGTCTGACTCCAATCGGAAGTGCTGTATTTAATGCCTCTCTCTGCTTTAAGTAATGCGTATCAATAGTACAGCTGTTACGCTTGCCGATGGTTTCAATCGTCTCACAGATACTTTCAAGCTCCTTCTTGCTTTCTGCCATAACGATAATCGTAACTCCCACATAGAACAGGCACTGGTCATTCTCCCTGACATCATCCATAATCGCTTCAATCTCCCTTTTCTCCGTCCTCTTTGCATAAGAGATTTCAGTCGAAAAGTCATTGTTCTTGTTACGGACTCTCTGCTGCTTGATGATATCCGATTCAATGCCAAGATACTTCTTCTGTAAGGTTTTAGTTGTCAAATCCTTCGGTACGGGAACCACATCAATACTGGTAATCGTATGAACTGGAAGGGATGTGATTTCATTGATGAATCGGTCTGAAAGGCTGCTCGGATACTTCTTAATGAACAGTGCCCTGCAGAACTTGCTCTCATCCTCAAAATGATCCGGGAAGAATTTCATCATTCCATTGCACAAATCATTCTTAAAATCTGCCCCTAGCTTCTTTGCCTCTTTGATGCTGAAGTTGAAGCTGTTTTCATCTCCAAGGTGATAATAGTCATACAGCACCTTGATACGCTCATCACCGGAAAGCGGTACAATCTCAGCACCAAGCTCGATGAATGCTTTGTGAATGGTCGCTTCCAGTGTGGCAAACTGTGCCTTCGCTTCTTCAAAATTCTTTCTCTCAATCGTGATGGTTAAGTATCTCTCCTGCTCAATACCCTGTCTGCCCTCACAAATCTTTTCTTCAATAATGTCATTATAAATTTTACGGAAATTGTCATAGCCATCATTGCAATAAGCAAGCAGGATATTCTTTCTTAAATCAAGCATGTTCTTATTCTTGTTGTTTACCGTAATCTTGAAATTACAGTCCAGAGAGTTTAAGAACTTGCAATATCTCTCAAAAATTCCTATCTGCTCATCCTCTGTTGCAGTCGTGTAATTGATGTCCTGAAAACGATAACATTTGCTGTATCTGTTTCTCGCCACCTCAAAAATTCCATTTTCTGCAACTGCCATGATTTCTATGGTTTCCTGAATGGACTTCGGAGTTTTATAAAGCGGCTCGCTGGCTTTTTTAAGCTCCTTAAATCCGTCTGCAAATAAACCCATATCTCTTTCTTCCTTTCTGCTTTACGCATTTCTTATAAATTCACGCACCACACCGGGAACAATCCCGGCGGATGCCCGGACTGCTCCCCAAAGGAAGTCAATCATCTGTTTATCTTACTGCCTTAAAAATAACAGCTCCTGCCACTGCAGCAACTGCCGCAAGCATTACAAACAGTATTTTCTTTGTCTTTTTCTTCATTGCTTCAAATTCCTCCTGATTTTTGCCTGTTTCAGAAGTTCCCACTTCCGCATTCTTTTTAGACTTTTTCCCATTATCCGTATTCATTACAGACTGTTCATAAGCCTTTACTGCCGGCTCTCCTTCCGTTGACACATAAGTCAGTGCCCTGTTATGGAACATGAAATGAAGCTTCTTTCCCATATATTCATAAAAGCTCATTCCGTTATAGGAATAAAAGCCTCCAAGTGCAATCGGAGCAACACACGGTATCGCCACATAAGCAGCTCCGGTCAGTCCGATATACCGGTAAAGAAGTAATACCATCCCGCCACCGACTACCACACTTGCCGCTGAAAACAACAGCTGCTTTGCAGTCAGTCCCATTGCTACCGATTCCTGATACCGGTCTATATCTTTGTTAATCTCGATTACCACTTTTCTCACCTCGCTCTCTCTGTTACCTTTACATCCTCTGCTCTGCCAATACAGGCTTCATACACCTGCATACCGTCCGGACACATTTCCCTTAGCTTGTCCACATTGAACATATAAAGGGGATATTCACAGAAGCCGCTTCTTTTCGTAAGTCCCGTAAATTCCCCAAGATCATTTTCTTCCACAAACTTTTCCAGCTCCGGCATATTGTTAATGTCAACATATCCGCAGTAATCCGGCACCCTGCCTTCAAGATTTACCGTCAAATCTCCGTATGGTTCCGGAAATCCTTCCTCATTCGTCACAAGACCGATATAAATACAACCATTATTCAGATATCTGCTGATTTCAAGTGAAACGTCATACTCTCCTCCAAACTGGCTGTGTAACTTCATTGTCTTATCCATTCATTCTGCCTCCTTATAATCCTAATGCCCTGCTTGTCAGCGACTGTGCTCCCTTTACACTTCCCACTGTCATGGCAATGGTAAATGTCATTTCACACAGATAAATCAGCGTTTTCGCCCAGTCCGCATAATCACCGGTAAACGATGGAAGTCCTGCATTGATAAAGGCATTGCATACCACAATGGCAAGTGCCATAGTAACCGCCTCCAGCACAACGGATAAGAAATACTTACAGTAAGTAACCACTGTATGGCTTACTGCCCTGTTTCCACCCATTGTAGAAAATGCAAGCGAACCCATCGGCACGATAATCAGAAGCTTCAAAAATCTGAAATACACCGTGTATATCACAAAGAACCCGCATATAATGACAATAATGGACAAAAGTGCTGCCAGAATCAGCATCACAAGACTTTCTCCAAATCCAAGATTTTTTATGACATCTGCCTGCGTGCTGTCTATTGCCAGCTGTACCGTGGTTCCTGCCGACAGTGCATTGACAAGATTTCCTATGCTTGTAAAAAATGCCTTCATAATCGTGACATTGTTTGCCACAAACCATTCCGCAAGTCCAAGCCTGATTAACATTCTTAAAATAGACTCAAAACGCATTTCTTCTTTGACATCCACACTTTCCGAGCAAAATCCTATCACAAAAAACAGAACCACAAGAGAAGAACCAACCCCTACAAAGATTGGTTCAATTCCCTCTATGACTGCCCAGGGACCGCCGCCCTTAAAATCTACGGGTGACTGTCCCAGCATGGAAAACACCAAAGATATCTGGTTGTTCCAGAAGCCAAATACCATTTCAAGCAAAGCAAGGATTTTGTCTCCAAGTTTGAAAATATCCATACCTGTTACATCTCCTTCCTGAACTTATACCTTCCCGACATCTTAGAAGCCTAAGAATGTCAATACGGTAGAAATTCCTGCCATCATGACACCTGCCACGATACCTTTCAGTGCAGAGTTCATGGTGGATGAATCCTGCTGCTGATAGGCTTGCGCAAACTCCATGACATTCTTTGCAAGAATGATGACACCCACTGCACCGATGATTGCAATAACCAGTGTCTTTAAGTTGTCAAGCGGCTGTGTAATCGCCGAAGTATCCGCCTCTGCCGCAAAACAGGTAGTGCTCATAAGCATTACCGACATAACTGCCCCGGACACCGCCGGAACAAACTTCTTCTTAAAATTTCTTAATTTCTGCTTCATACCTTTTTCCTCCATCTGCTTGTTGTCTGTTGTTAAAATAACCTGTTCTTTTCTCATATTTTCTGGTCTCCTTTTTTGATGGGACAAAAAATGTGCATCGCTAATTTCCGCCAAAAAGCCGGAAAGGAATACACACATCCCATCCGGCTGATTTACCAAACGGAATATATGCATTCCTTTCTGTCCTGTTAATAGTTCCTTTATATAATCAGGCAATGCCTGTTGTAATGATAAGCCGGGCTTTCCCCGGTACGTTTTGCTTTGACCACCTCCTTTTTGGCACGAAAAAAGCACCTTAACCATTAGCTAAAGTGCTGTGAATCCTGTTACTGTTCAATTATTTGCAAGTCTGACAGACTAATCATATTTCTAATATACAATTTTGAATCGTTCTAAAGCCGCGGATTCTTTGCACATTCATCCACCATCCCATGTCACCATAACTTCTGTAAACTGGTTTATCCCACTCGATTTCCATATTGTTGTAATAATTTAAAACAATCTCTTTTCCAAAAATAGTAGCAATCTCAACAGCTCGCTTCAAATCTGAGTCCGATTGTTTTTTTACCTGGAATAACAAAATCTTTCTACTGGTACTATTTTTTGCAAACTTGTTTGTAAAATAAAAATAGTAACCTCTAGGAACATCTTCTCCTGTTGAATAACTTTTTCCACCTATATCATATCCAACCCAGAGTACCAGTTTTCTATCTTTTTTATTTCTTGTATTTAGGATATTGTAATGATACATTGGAAACTTATCAATACATTTCTTATCATAGTAATTTACGCGTACTCTATCTTTCATCTCACTTTGTTTCAAAATACATGGTTTATCATATTTTTCATTTAGCTCGTCAAATTTATTTTTTTCGTCTATCTGCTCTTTTTCATGTTCTTTTCTTTGTAAATATGCAACTGCATCAACATCCGACACCTTTGATGTATATCGAACAAAATGCATTCCTGCGTTATGATTATTTCTACTCATAAAAATCCTTTCGTATTAAAATCAACCTATCAAATTCTAGTTGCCGTACTCTTCATCCCGCATAGACACATTATATTATGTCGTTACGCTCTGGCATAATGACCTACGCACGCATCAGCGTGCTTCATATTATACCACGACTTATGTGCCTATGCGACCTGATTTTACTTATTCCGATAAGTCCTCATCTTCTCTGCACTGACCTCCGGATAGAAGTAAGTCAGAATGGTTGCTTTCGGTACTCCCTCTGCAACTGCCTTTTTTAATTCTTCCTTCTGCTCCGGTGTATAAGACCAGTGTAACATTCTGTTTGTAATTGTATCCTCCCATTCCGGTTTTACCTTAGCAGAATGCTTCACAGCATTTCCAGTCGTACCGCTATTCCCATTACTATCATCTGTACTTTGTGATTCATCCGCATACTCCAGCTCATACTCCTGCATACGATACAGCTTATCCTTCTCACTTTTCTCTTCTAACTCTGAAAATCTCCTGCTCAGTTCCATATCTCCAAGCAGCATAAATTCTTCATAGGTAAGACTGTCGATATAGATATTCCCGCCTTTCTTCTGAAGCTTTTTATAATGTTCCACCGCCCTTTCTGACAGTATTTCAAATGGCGGACCTATCAAATGACTGTCTGCCTTTATCGTATGCACATAAGGCTCACCATTTCCATCCGCAGTCTGGTTAAACATCGGATGTGCAAACGGAATATACTTGTTGTCTAAAATCGGATCAAAGCCACGGATAAAGATAATACATTTCTTATTGTCCAGCTTTCTGACCTCATCCGGCGTAAATATCTCACGCCCAAGTACATCATAATTTCTCGACGAGCTTCCCTGTCGTCCCTTTGTTTCACCGGAGGATTTTTTATCAATTGTCCCCTTTCCAAGCAGTTCCGAAACATACTTATGCGTTGACTGCTCGTTGCCGCCAAGGTAAATAAAGGTGTCGCAGTTGCCTGGAATTGTTTCCCAAGTATCCTTGAAAAGTGCCTTTAACTGGGCAAAATTCTGTATAATGATAATACTGGAAATCTCTCTGCTTCGCATAGTGGAAAGCAGTGAACAGTAGTCATCCGGCAAAGCAACATTCGCAAATTCGTCCAGCATAAAGGTAACATGAATCGGCAGCCTGCCACCACAGTTAAAGTCTGCCTGATAATAAAGCTCCTGAAATATCTGTGTGTAGAGCATTCCGATTATGAAATTATAGGATTTGTCACTGTCCGGAATGACACAGAATAATGCTGTCTTTGTCTCCCCGTCTCCATTGACACCGATACCAATATCCGCAAGATTTAACTCATCTTTTGACAACAGCCTTAATACCTGCTTGTTTTCCAGAAATGCAAGTCTTGAGTTTGCACTGATGATAATGGAACGAACCGTATCTCCTGCACCACGCATACATTTGTTATACTGCTTTACTGCCGGATGATTGGCTCCCATCGGAGAATTTTCTTCCAGAAACTTCATTCTGACATCCAGCCTTGAAGCCTTCCCCGGCTCTTTTACCTCAGCTTCCCCAAGAAGCTTTAGCACTGTCTCAAAATTTCTCTTGCAGGGCTTTTCCTCCAGCCACACATAATAGAAAATTGCCTGTAAAAACAGTCCTTCGGCTTTCTCCCAAAATGGGTCTGAAGGCGTAGCTCCTTTCGGTGTGGTATTGCTGATAAGGTTTGTAATCAGCTTTACCACATCCGTTTCCTCTCGGATATAAGAAAAGGGATTATAACAGTCTGACTTATCCATTTCCAAAAGATTGATAACCTTCACATTGTAACCATTGTTTTTTAGCATCTGCCCGCAGCTTCTGAGGATTTCCCCTTTCGGGTCGGTGCAGATAAAAGAGCAGTTATGGGGCATCTGCATCAGATTCGGCTTTACCTCATAAAAGGTCTTTCCTGCACCGGAGCCCCCACAGATTAGAATGTTTCCATTTAATTTCAGTCTCCTGAAATCCAGCGACATCTTCACATTCTGACTTAAAATACGGTTAAAATTCTCATCCTTATCCATTAAAACCTTATTGACCCTCGCAGGTGTTTCAAGCTTTGCCGTACCAAATTCTTGACCTGGCATATAGTTTCTCTGACTGGTGTAATACATAATAAGAGCCATAGCGTAGATAACTACAACTATGGCTACACACTTCTCTGTATTCTCATTAAAATAGTTTGCAAATGGCATTTCACATACCCTATTGAACCGGTCCATAAACTTCATCAGATCCATTCCCGGTTCCCAGGCACCGCCAATCAGATAGCCCAGATACCCTGCAAGAACTGCACCAAGCAGCAGAAACACCTTAGATGGTTTCTTCTTACCTGTCTGCATATGCACTACCTCGTCTTTCCTGCGGATGTGGTTTTCTTTTTCTGCTGCACAGACCTTGCCGATTTCCTTTCTCTTGCCTGTGTTTTCTCATATCTTTCACGCACGGAAGCTTCTACACTGTCATAGTGGCTGTAAAGCTCATTTCCACGTTTTGTTTCCACCACACGGTTGTCCCCATCATAGAGCTTATAATCCTTGCTGTTATCAAGAAAGGTAAGTATGGTCTTTCCGTTGTGAATGTCCATGATATTTTCCTTTTTCAGCCACACATAGCGGACATTTTCACCCCAGGTTCCCGGCACTCTGGTCTTTACTGCATGGTCATTCTCCTGCACAATCAGTGTCTTACTAATAGTGACATCGGAAAGGTTTGTATTTTTCGATGCCGATACTGCCATCATACGCTCCGCAAGGTTCTGATACCCACGGATACGGTTTATAAACGCATCCTTATCCATAATGACCTTATGCTCTCCTGCCTCATCTTTGGCACTTAACACACCTATGGTTTCTAACTGTCTTAGCACATTCTCTGCCTGTGTATGGTCAATACTGAAATTTTCCTTAACCGCATCCACACTGATACTCTGCTTTTCCATCGCAAACAGTCCAACCTTTTCAATCAGACCTTCCATTGCAGCACTGGCTCTTGCACTTTCCTCAGTGTGGACTTTATCGTTTCCCATTTTCTGATTCTGCAGGAAATCCATCAGCCTCCCCAGCTGCTTTTCATCCCCGTTTTTTAAGTAATCATCAAAGGTTGCAATACGACCAAAGCTAAGCTTCTGTGTCATCATATTTACCCTCGGTACTGCCTCCGTATGAAAGATGACCTCACTAAGACCGTCCTTCTTATTGACATCCGGCAATACGGAATACAGAATCCCATATTTCTTTGCCATCTTCTCTACCTTCTTCATATCCTTAGTTTCAAACTGCAACACCTGCAGATCTCCACCCTTCATAAGAAGCTTTCTCATGGATGTTTTACCAAGCGATTTTTCGTAATCCAGCATTCCCTTTAAAAAGTCTATTGCCTTCTGCATGGCACCGATACCGCCGCTGCCTACCTTCATTGCAATCTCAATCCCATCATAGGCTACCCGGATAATCTGCACCGCTTCCTGAATTTCTTCTGCCATCTAAAATCCCTCCTCTATAACACCGGCTCCCTGAGTGTGCATTTAGGAACATACTGCTCGGACTGTTCTGCGTTTTCACGCTCCTCGTCCTCCTCTTCCTGCTCCCTTCTGCTCTCATTGACCTTTTCCTTAATTTCTTCTGCATCAGCCCTTCTGACCTGCTCCTCCGTTACATCTACCCCATAAGCAGTTAAGACCTCCGCAAGTCGGTTGATTGCCTTTTCTTCTTCCACACGATACATTTCTATGGCAATCAGCAGATTTTCTATCTGACTGACCCAGCCCGGCTTTCTGTCCACCATATTTGCATACTGCTCCATGATTTTCTGTGATTCCTGCCCGTTTTCACACTCTGCAAGCTCATTTACCAGCTGTTTCGTCAGGCTTTTATCTCTACTCGTAAACGCAAAGCGGACAACAAACTCCTTCTCTCCGTCTGAAAAGCTGTGCTTTATTCTGCACATTTCATTTAATGTTTCACTTATAATTGCTAATCCCATAACTGCCTCCTAATACTCCATACTGTTCTCAAGTACTGCAATATCAATAATCTCCTTCATCTTCTCTGCCGAAACATTGTTATTAATGAGTTCCACAAGCTGTGATTCCGTAAGTCCCTTTTCTATGGCACAGCGAATCTGCACAAGCTGTGCCGGAACTAAGTCTCCGCTGGCTAAAAGCTTTACGATGTCCTGTCTGGATTTTTTCATAAAACCAAGCTTGCCAAGCAGACCTGTAAAGGCTCCCTGACTTCCCTTTTTTATGCTTCTTTCCACCTGCACACGCTGAACCACCCTGCCATTTGCATCCATCACAGGCAGCTGATAAAATACAGGAATCTGGTATGGTTTCTCCGTCACATTCTTTTCATCCAAAAAAGTCTGTGCTCCATTAACCTTCCCATCATCTTCCATTTTTGCAGGCTTGACCGCTTTTTCTGCTAATGTTTCCGGTGCAGCTGTGGTTTTTGAGCCTGCCATATCCACCAGCTTATCCTCTAATGTGTTGATTCGATTCTGCATTCTCTCCATCTCCTTTTTCTTTTCTTCAGCCTGCTCACGCAGTCTTGCTATCGTACTCCTTGCTTTCGTTATCTCTTCCTGTTGACTGTTTAGAGCCGCTTCACTGTCACTGTATTTCTTAAGCAAATCTTCATGGTCCTGCTTATCTTCCTGTGCCGTCTCCAAAACAGATAGCTTCTTATTCAGCTCATCATAGCGTTCTTCCTGAAATTTAATTCTTTCTACCGCTTCCTCTATCTGCTTTACAAGCTCCTGCACGTATTCTCTATCCTTCTCACTGACAGAATTTGTACTATTCCTAGCCGCCTCCAGATTGGATAAAATGCTCTCAAAATGCTTCTGCATATGCTTTGCGTTGCCATCTTTTCCAATCACTTCCTCAATCATATGAAGAGGGAGACCCTTCTGATAAAACTCAAATGCCGCCTGCATCTGGCTTCCGTCAAGTCCGTCACGCATAATAACTGCAATAACTTCCTCGCCTACTCCTGCTCTCAAACACATGGAATATGCTTTTTTCTGTCTCAAATCCCATTTTTTATCAAGATAACGGTTGACCTCATCAAACTCCAATCCATACTCCAGATCGTTAAGTGCAAGGTCTATCACATCCTTGCTGTAACCGATATCAGTAAATTTTCTGATATAACCATTTCGCTCTGAAACGCTTAATTTTCTGCCTTCCATATACAACCTCCTTTGGTCCATAAAAAAATACAGCCTATCGTTTCGGCTGCTTTACAAATTTCTTTTCTTCCATATTTTCACGAGCTATTTCCTTCTTATCCTCTATTCCGGTATCATCGCTTACCATATCCTTCCATACGGTTTTACCAAGCCTAAGCTCTTTCACAGCTGCATTCTCTCTGCCATTGACAAAGGCAATCTGCTCCCGGTAATATTCCCTGAGCTTTTTTACCTCGTCATAGGTATAGCCCTCTTTTAATAACTGTTCTTCCAGCTCCATCCATTGACGGTGCTCATCTGCAAAGAACTTATCCCCCATCTGAAAGCTTTTTTCCGCACTCAGTAATTCATCCATCTGCCCGGCAATATCAAACAGGCTCTTACACCTCTGCCTTGCCCGGTATATCCGGCTTTTTTCTGATGAAGATTCTTTTTTCTTATCCGTCAGATTCAAAACCGTTGCAGCCAGTTCCTCCATAGAATGAATATCGTGTCTGACCAGAAACAGATACTGCTTTTGCAGCTTCTCCATTTTTTTAATGTCTTCCCTATACTTCCAGACCTGTGAATAAGGTCTTTTCTTTAATTTTCCAATACGATACAATCGGGCATAATAGCGTTTCTGTAATCCGGAAAGCTTTGCCCTTCTGTATCGTCTGACATAGCATCTGACGATTTCCGGCTTATATTCCTTTTTTGACCGGTAAAAGGATAAATCCTCTTCTTCTATTCTTCTTCGGATATTTTCCTCTGAATACGCATCATCAATGGTCTTACATCTGCGGTATCTTCCCATTCCGGGAGGTTTTACTGCAAGATGCTTTCCCTGCTTTACTTCATATCCTTTCCCATAAAGCAGCTCCAGAAATTCATCAAAATCTCCTGCCTGCAGAATACAGGCATCCAAATCTCTGACTATCATTTTGTCCCATACAAATTTTCCATCCCGATAATCATTATGCTCCTTATAATAATCCCGGTCCTTATCTTTATCTGCACCGATATCAATGGTGGACAATCCATACTCCTCACATAGACGGTTGGTAATCGGCTGAATGTCTCTTGCCCAGTCTCCTTTCTCATACCGGTACTTTTTCCCATCCAAAAAGCTTACACTGTTAAATATGATGTGCGAATGGACATGAGCCGTATTATCGTGAATACAGTAAACCGCTTCATACTGCGTGCCGAGATATTCTTTTACAAACCGTTGTGTAATCTCATAAGCAGTATCCGGGCTTACCTCTCCTTCCATAAAAGAAAGAATAAGGTGATAGCCCTGTCTTTTATCCACCTTACCAAATTTCTTTTTGGTATCCATCATCTGTTTAAATGCAGTTTCCGGCTGACAATTCATTCCACCAATCAATCTGCCATTCTGCGTTTTTTCCGGGTTCATCACATAATTTAATGCCTGTTTTAAGTGCTTCCCATGAAAATGACCGCCACAGTCCTTCATATACAAAATCTTACTGATTGCCAACCATATCCACCACCTTTGCCACCGCTGTATTCAACTTTCGCATATAAGCAATGAGTCTTTCCTTATCCTCTTCCGAGTAAAGTCCTGCATTATGGTTGTAAGTAATCTGATTAATATTGACACCGACACGATTTACTTCATTTATCAAATCACGGAGAAGCTGTCTGATTTCCTGATAGTCGTTTGGCTTCTGTGAAATCATCAGCCTCAGATATTCCGATTCCGTCATCCCTGCCTTCTCTGACTTTTCCTTTAATAATTTTGCTTCTCTGACACTCAAACGGAATTTCTTTGTCATTGTCATTCCACTTTCAACCATAATATCACCTTGCCTTTCCTGCAACGGCAGGCTCCCTAATATCAGATATAAGTTTTTCTACCGAATGTTCCGGTCCATTCTTATTCAGATTTTCAATAAACTTCTCTGCCAGCTCCTCTGCAAGTTTTTCAATCCCTGCCCGGTATTTTGTCTGGTCAAAAAGCTTATCAAGTACTGCCTCATCTTTTTTTAATTGCTCGTACTTATCCTGTTTATCAGAAAAATCTGACATATCTTTTGGAGCCATTCTTTCTGCATCTATATCCAGAATCAGTTCATAGTTCCATTCGCATACCAAATCAATCAAATCATCCACAGTATAATCATCCCATACAATTTCTCCCGGAACCTCATCCAAATCTCCACAAAACAGCTTTTCTCCTGCAAATCCTATCACATAGTCATGACCTTCCAGGTAGCCAAGCAACAGCTCTGCCTCTTTATCCGTCATTACGATTGTGATGTCATTCTCTCTGATGAAATCCAGAAGTTCTTCCGGCTGTCTAATTTCCGTTATATTGACATCTCCATTTCCCATCGCTTCAACCACACCTCCTTATCTGTGTTTTGAGAAATCTATAAAGAGCCTTCAGCGTCCAGAGCAAAGCCCCGTCCTCTGCCAGATACGCACTTTGTGACCACAAGTCACCTGTGCATCTGGTTAGGGGCTGCTTCGCCCCCTAAGACCCCAAAAATATAGGTATGTCGGTATTTCCAACATAAAATCAGTAATCTATGTCGGCGTTTCCAACATAAAATCCAAAAATGTGTTGGAATCTCCAACATACCCTAAATGATATTTTTTATATCAGATAACTGACCAACATGCTTTTCCAACATATTTTTCTCCTAATATGTTGGTATTTCCTAATGAAATCTCCCTGATATGTTGGAAATTCCAACACACTCACTTTTTTCATGCTTCTTTGCTTCATTTTTTATTTTTACTGCGACCAACCACTCATTATAATCCTTACATCCCTTCGGCGGCGGAGCGTCTTCCACCTCATAACCAAGCTCATAATATTTCTCCATCAGCTGCGATGCCGCCTTTCTGCCCGGCTCGTCACCATCCAGACAGAACTTAATGGACGTAATCTGCGGATGCTCTGATAAAAATGTTTCAAGAGGTGCATCTGCAAGCATACCGAGTGCTATCTTGTTCGTTTCATAATCAGAAAAGATATCAACATAACTCATCAAATCTATCGCACCCTCAAACACAACAAGCTCCGTACTGGCATCATTTGCTACGTTAAAACCATATCTCTTGTCATTGCCTGCCACATCACATTTGAAAGGCTTGCCGGACTTGTCGAACACACCTCTCATGCTGGCAAATTTTGTGATGCCATCTTTATCATTTCCCTTAAAAACTATGTTGTGATAATGACTGCTCTCATAAATCAGATTTTTGGAAACAAAGTAGTCAATCACTTCCCAGTTTATTCCACGCTCACTCTCAAGATATGCGTAAAGGTAAGCATTATCCGGTGCCGGCAAAGGCAGCTCAAACTTCTTAGGCTCCTGCCTTGTTTTTTTCTCTACCTGATATTTCAATACCGGCTTTTTCTCTATCTCCATCCTGCGATATCCTGCAAAATCAAGCAGCCACCAGACGGCTTCTTTTACATCCATTCCACAAAACACTCTTAAAAAATCAATCTGGGAACCGCCATTCTCACCTTTTTCGTATTGCCTGGACCAGCGAAACCAGTGACTCTTATCATAAATGCGGATGGAGTCCATTTCCTTTAAGGTATGATAATGCCCAACCCTTTTCACGGTATATCCAAGATGGGACGCAACCGCTGTCAAATCTACGCTCTTTGCAATCGCAAGCTCACTGTCTGTAAATCGCTCCAATCTTATCGCCCCTTTCCCTGCTCTGCCACAAGTGTATTTTCAAAATTGAAATTCTTATAATCTGTGGCATAGTTAATCTTTGGATTATCCATAAGTCCTTTTTCCTTGAAACTGAAAAACTCTCTGTTGTCTCCTCCCACAATAACATGATCAATTAACGGAATCCCAACCAGCTCACACACCATATTCATACGGTCTGTAATCATGGTATCCTGCCTGCTTGGCAGAAGATTCCCACTTGGATGGGAATGAACTAACATTACACTTGCTGCATTGGATAAAATGCTTGCCTTCAGCAGCTCTCTCGGATGAACCATCGCTTCATTCAGGGATCCGATGCTTGCGAAGGTCACATTGACCGGCTTCAAATCAGATTGCAGATTTACTACACATACCACTTCCCGGTCCATTTCACATAACAGACTTCCTATGACATCTACCGCCTCATAGGGATTATGCAAAGGAAGCTCCGAAAAAAGCGGAGCTTCCTTCACAAGCTTTACTCTGACCACATCAAGTTCAAAAGGGCTTTTATCCTCTGACTGAATCTGTATTTCCATCTTCACAGGCATCCTCCTCCCTTAAATCCATCTGTATCAGAAAATCTCCCTGACAGTCATTAACAAGAGCAATCAGTTCCTTTCTGGTCATTTCCTGCTCCATGACTGCCTCCTATCTGGACTTTCCGTTATCATAAATGAGCTGCGGCTCCGCAACCATTCCGTCAAGTCTCTTGTTTGGTGTATCCGTTGCAAGCGAAAGTCTTCTGGCATCCTTATCATAGTGATATACCTGATTTGATAATCTTTCCTCTAACGCTACCTGCGACATATTGACTTCATTCACCATCTCTGCAAGCTCATACGGATCCCCGGCATTCACGGATATCGCAATACATTCATGCACAGACGAAGGCAGAATATAAAGGTCTGTTTCAAGCTTCTGTGCAAGCTTATGAAGATTATCTTCATACAGCATGGAGACTGCTCCGTTGATTCCCTTGTTGTTACTGATGACATACATCATCCTGTCATCCGGTATGTCATCAAGCATCATCTCGGACATTTCTTCAGGCATACCATCCCCCACCATCATTTCACGAATCACATCATTCATGGAACGGACCACCGGCGGCAGAATCCTTCTGGTATTTTCAACTGCACAGCGAAACAGCTGTTCCTCATTCATTCCAAGCTGTCTTGCCATACCATCCCTGATTATCGTACTCTGCATCCCCTTTTCATCCGTTGCCACAATCCAGCGGTAAATAATGGATAAATCCTGAAACTCTCTGTGCGGCATATCCTTTAACATATCCTGGTTCTGTATGGTGTTGATTACCTGAAACACAATATTGTCCTTTGCACTTTCAAAATTAATACCATTAACCACCGGTATGTCTGCAAATGCCCTTTCCATACAGCTTGCTGCATCCTGCAATACCTCCTGCAGATTTTCAGTATGAAGATAATGGTCATACATATCGTTGATATAAATGGTCGGTGATACATTTCTGTTCTCACCCTTGCTTATCAGTGTAATTCCATCCAGCAGCCTGTTTACCTTATTGACACTTGCCACACGAAGCTCCATATCCTGATACTTTTCGGGCAGATGCTCCTTAAACTTCTCTGCCACCACTTCCTTAAAAATCTCATAATTCATCATATAAAAAGGTCCTCCTTAATCCAAATTGTCGTATAAAATTCCTTCCTCATCAGGTTCTCTAAAATCTCTGTGTTCCGTTTCATATCCCGGATCATCTTCCAGGTGGATGATAACTTTTTTGCTGTTCTTTCTATACGGGCATTCACAGCAAGCCACCGGACACAACACCTCTAATGGTACAGAAAGCACCTCAGCTATTCTTTTCAGCCTTTCAAGGTCCGGGAATCCCTCATCCCTTTCAAAACCTTCTATCAATGCCTTTCCCTCACTGCCAAATCCACACAGGTCTCCCAATTCTTTCTGGGAATATCCTCTTCTGTCACGATATTCCTTTATCTTTTCTCCTATCAAAGCCATTCCTCCAAAAACAATGAGGTGCAAACCTTAAAGCCTGCACCTCACAAATCATTTCTTATTCTGTTGTTTTATCTTCTCTTTTTCCTCTAAAGAAAGTAAACAATGCTGCCATCAGTGACACAAGACCAAGACCTGCCCAGAGATATGGATTGAAGTTATCTCCTGTCTGTGGGAGCTTTGGTTCTGTCGGCTTGTTTGTGATTTTCAGGGTATATGTTACAACCTCAGGAGCTGCATCGTCATACTTTAACTCTACTTCACGAACCGTTTCATCAAGAATATAACCATCTGCAGCCTTTGTCTCAACCACATAATACTTGATATTCTCTGCAAATTTGCCATCCTTAAATACTGCAATCGGAAGCTCCTTTGATTCTGCATGACCGTTCTTGTCCGTTACAAGTGTTTCAATCACATTGCCATCCTTATCACGGATTTCAAATTCAACACCGGCAATTCCCTTCTTCGTATACTCATCTGTTTTTTCAATGATAATCTTGCCGTTTACAAGTTCGTCCTTCATGGATACCTTCTGAATTTCCTTTGTTTCTGTCACTTCAAATTCCACATCATTTGCAATCTTATATCCGTATGGAGCAATTTCTTCCCTAAGGATATACTTGCCAACCGGGATTCTTTCGATTACATGCACCGTACCGTCTGATACCCAGCTTTCAATTACATTGCCATCTGCATCAATAATGGAAAGTGTTGCACCCTTAAGCTCGTATTCCCCGGTAATGTCCGTCTTTGAAATTTCAAGCTTTGTCGGATAGTTTTCAAATTCTGCTTCAAATGTGATTACCTCCACATCAGAGCCCTGATAAGATGCATCCACATCAAAACACACATCTGACTTAACATATCCCTTTGGTGCTTCCATTTCCTTCACATAATATTTTCCAAGAGGAAGGTCTGAAATAAAGGTTACGCTTCCGTCTTTTCCGGTTACTGCCTTCTCAATAAAGGTATCCTTTGCCACGATAAGCTTTCCGTCTGCATTAAAGATATCCTCTGCCGCATACAGTCCAAATACTGCTCCTTCTAAGACATCCTTAGTCTCGGCATCCTTTTTTACTACCGTAATCTGAACCTTCTGTCTTTCATTGGTAACATCCATACCGGCATATACCACTTTTGTATTCTGGTCGATATAGGAAATGTCTGCCATAATCGGTGTTTCATCAAGCACAAAGCCTTCAATGGTCTTTGTTTCCACCAGATAATATTTTCCTAACGGAAGATTCTCAATGCTTGCAATTCCCTTATCATTTGTCACAATTTCTGCCACAAGCTCATCCTTTTCATAGTAAACAGTATCAAGACCATCCGGACTTACGATATCTTCCGCTGCATATACCTCAAAGGTTACTCCTGCAAGTGACTTCTTAAAATAATCAAAAATAAAATCGTACCAGTGACCCTTAACAAGGTTGATATCGGTAAGGAACTCACCGTCCTTATTGATAATGATTGTTCCGGTCGGTACTTCATCCTTCATCACTACACTCTGGATTTCCTCAGTATCTTCTACCGTAAACAACACATCGGTTGCCTTCAGATATCCGTAAGGTGCAAACTCCTCACGAAGCACATAAGTCTCACCCACTACAAGCTTCTTAATCACATGAGCCTCTCCTGCTACGGATGTCCAAGTGTCAATCACATTTCCGTCTGCATCAATGACGGAAAGCGTTGCACCGGAAAGCTCTGCACCGCTTGTAATATCTTCCTTTGTAAATTCAAAGGTTGTAGGGAAATTGTGGAAGGTGGCAAAAATACTTACACACTTCACATCCTGTCCCTGATATCCGGCTTCAAATTCAATTACATCATCAGAAGATACATATCCTGCCGGAGCCTTAAGCTCCTTCGCATAATAAGTGCCAAGCGGATAATCCTTTACAAACGCTACGTCACCGTCTTCATCAGATACCGCCACCTCAAGAAGCGTATCCTTTTCCACGATTACCTTACCGTCAGCATTGCAGATATCAGCAGAAGCATATAAACCAAATTCTGCACCGGAAATGTGTTCTGCTGTTTCTCCGTCCATTTTTACAACAGATAAATCAACTTTCTGTCTCTCATTTGCAAATGTCACGCTCTCCTTAACCACCGGAGTCTTATCATCCACATAGACAAAGGTTACAACCTGCTCTTCGCTGTTTAAAACATATCCGTATGGAGCTTCTATCTCCACCACCTTATATTTTCCCAGAGGAAGATCCTTTACGATTGCCTTTCCATCTTTCCCGGTTACAACGGTTGTTACCAGATCCCCGGCACTGTAATACTTATTTCTGTTTCCGTTTTCATCACACTGCATATCGGCTGTGTAAATGTCCTCAGCAGCATAAACTTCAAATTTCGCACCTGCAAGTAAGCCTTCCTTATAGATAAATTCCTTATCCTTTAAGGTTGCAAACAAACCACCCTTATAGGAATCTAAAATCTCGCCCTTCTTCTCAATAACAAGCTCGCCAAAGGCAGGAATATCTTCATATTCCACAGTAATGATTGCTTCATAAGTGTCCGGATCCACTTCATAAAAAGTATCCGTATCCACCTTTACTTCCACATAATTCTCATTGAGCACATACCCATAAGGGGCTGCCACTTCCTCAATTCTGTAATTACCAAGAGGTAATACATCCGGCAGAATCAGGTCGCCATCCTCATCCGTTAAAAAGGAAGTATGAACCACCTTTGACGGATAAGTGGTAATCATTTCCACATACTTGTTTGTATCCACATTGAAAATCTTAAACTCTGTATTCGGAATTAAGACTGTCTTTCCCGTATCCGCATCCTTCTTAACCACACGAAGCTTTGCACTAAACTCCCTGTCAAGGAACACTCTCCAGACCTGTGGAACTGTAGGATTGTTTTCTGTAATTTTTACTTCAAATGGTCTGATGGTTTCCATATTGTGAGGTGTTGTGGATTCCACCACTACATAAGTTCCATATGGAATTGCAATGGATACCACATGTCCCTTTTCATCCGAGAAAATCTCTGTCTTTCCGTCTTTACCGATAATTACCGGTGTTGCTGACTTAAAATCATAACTGCCATCTTCCTTTACGGATAAAGAGGATTTTAAATATGCCGTAAAGCCTGCACCGGAAAGAAGCTTGCTTTCCGTATCCTCTCCGTTATCAGATACCTTAATCAGCTGGAACGGCTGCTTGATTACCTGTTCCTTTGAAGTCGTACTTCTTGATACTTCTGCAACAAGGTCCCCCTCATAATCGCAGATAACATCATGCTCCTCCTCATCTAAGAGATATCCTTCCGGCGGAGTAATTTCCTTCACATAATAATTACCAAGATAAAGATTGTTTACCTCTGCATTTCCTTTTTCATCTGTTGTAAGTGTTGCCACCAAATCACCTGCCTTAAATACCACTCCTGTTGTTCCATCCGGATGGGCAATGTCTGTACGGGCATATAATCCATATACAGCACCCTCTAAGGAAGCATCTCCCTGTGGCACTGCAAGACCGGTCTCCTTATCCACCTTGTAAATATGAATCCTTGCTGTAGTTCGGTCATTTACAAAAGTATGATTGAAGGTAGTCTTTGCTGTAGTTTCTGACAGATAATTGAAGCTGAAGCTGTAAACATCTCTTTCATTTCTCACATAGCCAAAAGGAGCCTGTGTTTCAGAAATATAATAGCTGTTGGCAATCGGCAAATCCAAGGTGTAAGCTGCCTTTCCATCTTCCCCTGTTGTTACAGTCTGTAACGCTGTCCCCTTAGTTACGATAACCTGACCGGCAAAGTTTACAATGTCATTACCGGCATAAAGCGTATACTTGCCGCCATCCAATACATTTGCAGTATCAGAATCTTTCTTTACAACTGAAACCTCTGCCTTCTGTCTGGTATTCTGAATGGTTGCTGATTCATACTGGACTGTCACTGTCTGGTCCTTATATTCCACCTTTACCGTCTGTGGTGTCGTATTGATGGTATATCCGTCAATGCTCTTTGTCTCCGTTACCACATAAGTGCCAAGATGAAGGTCCGTAAGCACCACCTGACCGTCACTGCCTGTCCTAAGATTTTCTGCAATCAAATCTCCCTTGTTATAAACCTTGGTTCCGTCAGCCTTATAAATATCTGCTCCCGCAATTACCTTAAAAGTTGCACCGGAAAGCTTTTTCGTTTCATAAGTAAAATTGCTTCCATTCCATCCGACGAGCACCTCACCTTCCTTATAAATGGTAATCGCTCCCAGCTGTTCCTTATCCGTCGCAGTAAAGGATGTTGTCTGTCCTGCCTTTATGGTGAGGGTATGAACCTTGTTACTTAGCACATATCCCTTTGGTGCCTGGATTTCCTTCACATAATAAGTTCCTGCCACCAAAGCCTTAGAGGTTGCACTTCCGTCACTGCCCGTCGTAATGGTATCTACTTTATTGCTACAGGAGCTGTCGCTGTAAATGCCATACTTAGCACCGGACAACTTCACACCGCTGTTTTCATCCTGCTTAATCAGTTTTCCATAACCGATATTCTCCGTTTTTACCTTGAAATAAGCTGCAACCGGATCAGCAGATGGCTTCTCGGAAATAAATTCCTGATATCCTGACTTGCCTGTAAGCCAGAACACACAGCTTGATGTGGTTTCCACAATCCCTGCCGTAGATTTTAAGGTTGCAGTTGTAGCAGTGGTATTTACGGATGTTGTGTGAATCGTTACCTTATTGCCACTCTTTTCTACCGTATAACCGCTAAGGGAAATATCAAAACCGGATAACACACCATTAGAATCCGTCAGTGTTGTTTCAAATCGCTGGTTGCTCTCATTCCATTTCAACTCATAAGTCTCTGCCCCACTCTTTGTCTTACTTGCAAAGCTTGGTCTTACTGCATTGTATGAATTACTAATCTTGTTTTTCAATGCCACATAGTAGTTATAAGAGTTTGTGGAATCCGGTGCCGATGCACACAGCTTACTTGCTGCCGAATCCCCGGAAGCTGTTCCGAATAAGTTACCTACGATAATCCATACCATTGCCTGTGTGGCAATATACTGGTCGCACTGCTCGCGGGTTGGTGCCTCTGCCTTATCACAGCCATATCCAAAATACAGACAATAGGCAAGCAGTTTTTCCTGTGCTGCTGTCAATTCTGTACTTGGATTCTCATAGCTGTTCATCAGCTGACCTCCGTCTGCCGCAAGTCCAAAATTCATACAATAAGCTGCATTTCCATCCAGTACGGAATACAAAATCTTACTGTGATTATAACCCGGCTTTAATTCGCTTACTTCACCTGTATTTTTTACGGAAGCATTCCAGAAGGCAATATGAGCACTCGGACTTGCCGCCATTGCTGTCGTTCCGTTTGAAAACAGTGTTGTAAACATTGTAAGCACTGCCAAAAAGCCAGCCAAAAATCGTTTAAACTTTTGTTTCACTTTTCATTCCTCCATTTCATTTTGGGTACAAAAAAAGCAGGTCACTTTCATGGCCTGCCATTTTTGTCACTAATTCATTATTTATTTGTTATCTGAGACACCTAAACTCATAAAAAGAAGCTCCGTTCTTTGTATAAGTACCTGCATATACTACATTGAACACCGGGCTGCTTTCCAAAAGAAGCATATCTGCTATATAACCTGCGATAGCATCCTCACTTCTAAGTAGCTGTCCTGAAGTCGTGGAAGCCTGATTCAAATCTGTTTCCACAAATACGCTGTAATAACTGCCCTCTAATCCGTCATACGGATAATACTCGTTATACTCTTCCTGTGTAATCCTGCCTTCTGCAAGTGCCTTGGCAAGATTATCCTGCGTGGTAATCATACCGCCTGCCTGACACTTTGCAATGGCAAGAGCCACAACGGTATCCGGACTGTAAGAAACTTTCTTTTCTTCCGCCGTCTGCTCTTTCTTTGTTTCTGTAGCAGTATCTGACTTATTTTCTGTGGTTTTGGATGAAGAATCCGCACCGGCATCTTCCTTTTTCCCGGAAGATTTTTCTTCTTTTGTGTTCTCTGTTGCTGCCGATGACTGAGCCTCTTTTTCGTCATCCTTAGAACTATCTGCCACTGTCTTTTCTTCCTTAGAAACTGACTCTGTCTGATTTCCCTTATCGCTGTCATCCAAAGAAGCCTCTTCCGACTCCTTATCTGAAACAGATGCTATTTCCTCTATATCCTCTGCCACTTCATCTGCTTCTGCAGCCTGCTCACTTACACTCTGAACTTCTTCTATTGTATCTGCTGTCTCCATTGTCTCCTTTATACCGGAATCTGTGTTGCTTGTTACTTTACCACAGCCGGCTAAGAATAAAATCATTACGGATAAAAGAATACCAAATAATCCTTTCATAATAGTCACCCATCCCTTTCCGTAAGAGGGATAGGCTGATGTGTTCCGTGCCTGTCCACTCTTACTCTATGAACATTATCCTATTGGTACACGGGACACTTTTAAGGCTTGTCCCGTACTCGATGCATTTTAATCTCCTTCCATTATACCATGAGCGCAGAAAATCAAGCGACCCGCAGGGGCATTTGATTTTCAAGCCATGGCTTCTGCATATAATCTGCCCCACAGGGGCATAGAGCGGAATAATCCGCTCAGATTCTGCTTCAGCAGAATCATTATATCATCTGCTTCACCGCAAAGAAATATCTGCATAATCTTCGCTTCTTACGATAGTTCAAAAAAATCTTCTGCATGTCCATTCCTCCCTTCTACGGTGTTCCTGCCCTTACAAAGGCAAGAAATACTCTGCCTACAAGTCCTAAGAGCAACAGGAAGACCTTTGCCACATTTAAGACAAGCTGCAACATATTTAAGATAATCCATACAATCGCTTTTAAGATTGCCTTTATCACACTGCCGAATCCGGCTAAAACTCTTCCTGCCATAGTTATTCCTCCATTCCTGCTAACCCTTTGACTACATCACGAAACGAATCCGGAATGTCCAGCTCAGGTTCTTCATATTCGTCATACGAATCTTCTTCAATAAATTTCTTCTTTGGTCCTGTCCCTGCCTTCAGCTTTGCAAGCTCATTCATCAGAACAGAAATCACATTTGCCTGCACATTTACGGTTACTTCGTTTACAATTTCCTTTTTCAGAGCCTCCGTATCACTGCCGTTTTTCGTCTGTCCCTCTCTGATATACTGCTCTGCTGCTGTATTGGTCAAATCCTCCTGATTCAGCGATTTTGCATAATGCTCGACGGCATCTATAATAAACTGGTTTTTGGACTTGTATATACTTAGATTCAAATCCGTAAGAACCTTATGCACATACACATGCTGTTTATTATGCATACTGCATCGCACGTTATGGTAGATTCCTTTGTCTTTCATCTGATACACCGCCTATCCCTTGAAAACAATCCTGCCTAAGAACTCAAAACCTTTGGCATTGGCATGGATATCTTCGATATATTTAATATTCTTCTGATTTCGCTTGCCAAACAGCTTCATTACGGTTGCACCGCCACCCACAAAGATAATCGGTGTCGTATTGATGTTATATCCGACGGAAATAAGCTTCTGATAAATACCTTCCGCAAAGGCTTCCAGTTCTTCCTGCATTATCGCTATATACTTATCATCCAGTTCACTGTTCTTACCTGTTCTCATATACTCGATAATATCGCTTTCATCAAGCTTGCCTGAGGTATATCTGACACACTTATCATTAATGCGGTTAATACATCTGATTAAGCCCTCGTCCTGCGTATCACAGTGGGATTCATCCGGCTTACATTTTGTAATCGGCATAATATCAATAGTCCAGGAACCGACATCCACCACAACGTGCAGTCTCTGATTTTCAGGTAATCTGTCTGCTACAGCTGCATAACACTGTGGAAAAACGATCACCTTCACAATATTCACGTTGTAATGCACTTTTTCATACTTAAAATGCAGCTGCTTATGCTTTGAAAGATATGAGATAAAGCCTGACTTCTCCTTGGCAAACTTTGTAATCGGGAGTCCAACTGACAGAACTACATTGGCTGATGTCTTATTTCTCTTTTTAAGTTCCTTTGCCATAGCTGCCAGTGTAAGCAGGTAATAATTTTCATTCCCTACCTTATTCTCGTTCACCTCAAGTCTTTTGCTTCCAATCTTATAATAATTCCCTTCAAACTCTAACATATCGTCAAAAAATGCAGGTTCTGTGGTTTTATTTACACCTGATGTAAATATGGTTGATGCTGTTTTCATATTCATCCAACCGTGGTCGATTCCAATAATTTCGATTTTATTACTCATCGTCTGTTGCCTCCTTTGTTATTTCTATATCGCTAATATTCAGCTTATTTCTTACTCAGAATGTCCTTCATACATGGAAAACAGTAACTTTCCGACTGTCTGTATGGACATCCGACACATTTTTCCGGTATCTTCTTTTCCAGTTCTTTCTTAGCTTTCTGTCTGCCACATTTATTTGTTGCACACCTGTGATTGTTGCCCCAGAAAAACTTGCAGTGCATACAATCCTTAATATCCTTTTCTAACCTCTCCTTGTCAGATAATTTATGCTTATACCGTCTGACCGATTTTTTCTGAACAGTTCCCATCTTCACTCTCCTCTCTAAGAAGGAAAGCCTGATAGATTTCATCTAAGCGTTTATCTGCATCTCCTGCCGCTTTTGCCAATGTCCATATCAGTAACGAAGTTAAAACAAACCCTGCTGCTATAATTGCTGCTATCATCTTCTACATCCTCCTTGTATTACCTGCTGAAACTCAGTCAGGACAGCTTCTTGGAAGCATGTAGGTACACGCCTGTCTTCTAGACACCTTTATCGCCCCGTGTACATAGAGATGTACTCACCTCCGGGAGTTACAGACGAGCCACGCTATTGTGTTCACGACGCCCTTCTTAATATAAGAAGCACTATCTCCTCTCTTAGCCATTGTGAGGATAAGGACGACCTTCTCGCCCTCTGTGGGTTATTATCCTTACGCAACATTCCTACTCCCTTTACCAGATTTCCATCCAGCTTCTCGACCTTCTTTTCTCAATCCATCAGTCTACTAATATGATAGCTGTGACTTTCATCCTCTGGGTAAATGCCCCGTAATTTTACTCAAGTCTGTAACTGATATTCAATTGTTCTCCAAGTTCTCTTGGATTGATGTTATTCTATCTCTATCTGCCAATATCGAAAAGGGACACACTGGGACTACTTTTACAAATTTTGCGTCACTTTTTGACCTGCCTCTTTTTCAATTCTATTCCACACATGTTTAGGCAATGGTCTTGCCGGCTCCCGGAATCTCTCTAAATATGCCTCAAATACTTCCGTATTTATAAGTGCAGTATTTCCAACCTTATACAAAGCACCTGCATCATTTACAAGAGTCATAAGATGAGACTTGCTAATTCCATAGATAATTGCTCCCTCCGTTGCATTAACATATTTTTTCATTACATCCTTAATCTCTGAGTAGCATTTATATGAATACGACATTTACTTTTCACCTCCTGCCTTGAATAATGGATGCTTCATAGGAATTGCTTCCTGCCTGAATTGCTCCATATATTCGTCAAAAACTTCCAAATTGATAAGAACTGTTCCACCGGTTCCCTCATTTATCTTGTATGTTGCACCTGCCGCTCTAGCCATTTCAATAAATCTGTGATGACCAATGCTGTAAATAATGGAACCTTCTCCTATCCTGACAAATTTTTTCTGCACCTGCTTATTGGTTCCGGGAACCTTGTAAATATGTTTCATAAATTCATCAAACCTTTCTTTATGTATCAGCTCTATCCTGGACAGCTTATAAAACGAACCTGCTGCAACCGCAAGCATTTTGATGTCCGCCTTATCAAGTTCTAACTTAGTTGCCACTTCATCAATACGAACATATCTCTTATTGCTATTTTCCGAATCTATATATGCCCTTATCGATGGCTTCAATTTATTTGCCATACTTCCATCTCTCCTACTTGTAAAAATCCTCATCTACTATATGAAATGTTTCCAAATATTTATCAAAAATCTCCAAATTAACAAGTACCGCCTGTCCCAATTTGTAACATGCCTTTGCTTCTTTTGCCATCTGCATAAATTTTGAAATACCGATATGATACATTTCTGCTCCTTCACTGTATCTTACAAATTTGTCCTTTGATTTTTCTTTATACTTTCTGTAAGTTTTTGTTTCTTCCATTTGTCTGACTCCTTTCGTAAACACCATCAAATCTCTGTTCTTAATTCGTATACTTTATTCAATATACGAATTTTTCCTATAACGCAAAAAGAGGATACTTTCTAAATTTCTTTAGAAAATATCCTCTAAGTAATGCCATTTCTATTAAGTTTTGGACAAATGTATTCTTTATATAAGCTTAAACACGTTTATTTGACTATGACTTTTCTTGGTCAAAACTTGGTCAAATCGCCCTGACCAATCGTATATTTCGTATACTCAAGTCTCGAAAACCTTGATTTTAAGCCATTTCTACTTCTCGATGGTCTTCATCGTCGGGAACAAGAGCACATCGCGGATTGCAGGGGAGTTGGTGAGCAGCATCACCAGTCTGTCGATGCCGTAGCCGATACCGCCTGTGGGAGGCATACCGATTTCCAAAGCATTCATGAAATCTTCATCTGTAGTGTTTGCTTCCTCGTCACCTGCTGCCAGAGCAGCTTCCTGTGCCTTGAAACGTTCTCTCTGGTCAATAGGGTCGTTTAACTCAGAGTATGCATTACACATCTCCCAGGTATTGATAAACAATTCAAAACGCTCTACATAGTCCGGCTTGTCCGGTTTTCTCTTGGTCAGAGGAGATACCTCCACCGGATGATCCATGATAAAGGTGGGCTGAATCAAATGCTCCTCAACGAATTCTTCAAAGAAGAGATTCAGGATGTCACCCTTGGTATGGCGGGCTTCATAATGAACATCCTTCTCATCTGCAATTTTCTTAGCTTCTTCTGTATCTGCCACCTGGTCGAAATCAATGCCTGTATACTTCTTGACTGCCTCAATCATAGTCAGGCGTTCGAAAGGCTTGCCGAGGTCAATGGTATGCTCACCATAAGTAATGGTAGTGGTACCGCATACCTCCTGTGCCAGATAACGGAACATATCCTCTGTCAAATCCATCATACCATAGTAGTCGGTATATGCCTGATAAAGCTCCATCAGGGTGAACTCAGGGTTATGTCTGGTATCCACACCTTCATTACGGAATACACGACCGATTTCATAGACACGCTCCATGCCGCCTACGATCAGTCTCTTCAAATACAATTCCAGAGAGATACGCAATTTCACGTCCTCATCCAAAGCGTTGTAATGGGTCTCAAAAGGTCTTGCAGCAGCACCGCCTGCATTTGCCACCAACATAGGCGTCTCCACTTCCATGAAATCCTTTGCATCCAGATACTTACGGATGGCACTGATAATCTTGGAACGCTTCACAAAGGTTTCCTTTACATCTGCGTTCATGATTAAGTCTGTATAGCGCTGGCGGTAACGAATATCCGTGTTGGTCAGTCCGTGGAATTTCTCAGGAAGAATCTGCAGACTCTTGGACAAAAGGGTAACCTTATTCGCATGGATGGAAATCTCTCCTGTCTTTGTCTTGAACACTTCACCCTCGATACCTACAAGATCGCCCACATCATATTTCTTAAAATCCGCATAGGATTCCTCACCGATGCTGTCTCTTGCCACATAAGACTGGATATTGCCGGGCAGATCCTGTACATTACAGAAGGATGCTTTACCCATGACACGCTTGGACATCATACGTCCTGCTACACGGACGGTCTTGCCCTCCAGCTCTTCAAAATTCTCTTTAATCTCTGTACTGTGATGTGTTACATCATATTTTGTAATCTGAAAAGGGTCTTTTCCCGCTTCCTGTAATGCAGCAAGCTTCTCACGTCTCACTTTCAAAAGCTGATTAAGATCCTGTTCCTGTGCGTTTGTGTTCTGTGCTTCTGCCACTTTCTCCACTCCTTTATTACTTATCAAAAAATCAGCATTTCCTGCCTCTGTCCATTCTTAGTTGCTTCTCTGAATCTCCAGAACCTTGTAAGCAAATACACCTGCCTGTGTCTCAACTTCAACGGTATCACCGATTTTGCATCCCATCAACGCCTTTCCTACAGGGCTCTCGTTGGAAATTTTACCCTTTAAGCTGTTGGCCTCGGTGGAGCCTACAATTTTATACTCCAGCTCCTCGCTGTACTCAATATCCAGAATCTTGACCTTACAACCGATATTGATTTTATCTAAATCTACCTCGTCCTCTACTACAACCTCTGCATTCTTCAGAATTTTCTCTAATTCCTCGATTCTTGCTTCGATATCGCGCTGCTCATCCTTCGCTGCATCATATTCAGCGTTCTCGGACAGGTCACCCTGCTCTCTCGCTTCTTTGATCTTCTGAGCAACCTCCTGACGTTTTACTACCTTTAATTCATGTAACTCGTCCTCATATTTTCTGAGTCCTTCGTAGGTCAAAATGTTTTTCTTTTCCTGCATGATACCGCACCTTCCTATTCTTTCTGTACAAGTCGCCCTGTCACTCCCCGTTGCCATACCGTGGAACGCTTGCCTGTATTCACGAAATGTCGTTAATATACCCAATTAACCTAGGTATTATACCCATTTTTGCCGATAGTGTCAAGGCAAATAGCCTCTTTTTGTCTTTGCTTCCACAGCTTTTTCAAGGAAAAATAGCTGACACCCGGATTTCGGGTCTCAATCCTCCGGCATTTTCCATCCAGGGAATCCATATCCAGCCACACGCTGCCCTCGGCCAGTTCACATGCGGAAAGCTTTTCTTCCCCTGTGAAATCCAATACACTGACCGGCATCTCACTGCTCGGGCACGCCCGAAGCCACGGTTCCCGGTCCGTCAGCAGGTGAATCTCTATCGCCAGACCATATTCAGCCGGAAAATCCTCTGTTAATTCTTCCACCCACGGAGCGTACTGTGCCTCCTTCAGAAACCATTTGACACTGCGCAGACTCTTGGAATATTCCCGCATGATCCGGGGCAGGCAGTCTGCATATCCCAAGAGGATATAGGCGCCGGGAAAGCTATATTGCATCAGCTTCTCCGCCCACATATACTGACGATAATCTGTAAATTCCGGAATCTCCCAGTACTGACGCCATAGGCTTCTGTCCAGCCTTTCCTTCAAATATGCCTCGTAGACGCAGTATATGCGGTAGGGACCGTCCCCCAGCAAAATAAATACCGTCTGTAGCTCTGTCAGTTCCTCCAGGCATGCCGCAGTTTCCATCAGCGCCGGCTGCGACGTCTGCCACAGGAGTGCGGGAATGCCGAGCCGTATGAGGCAGTAATCCCTTTCCGGCCACCGCTCCCATACATACCTTTCCCGCTCCGTACTATGATATAGATAAATAATCGTTTTCATGCTTCATTATATGCAGGGGCGCTTCCGATATGCGCCGGAATCAGCCAAAGATAGTCTCCACACCTGCCAGCAGCTCGTCCATGGTCTCCATGGTGTTAATCGTCTGGCGGAACCGGGCTGAATGGGGCATTCCCACGGTATACCAGGACAGATGCTTGCGCATCTCCCGCACGCCGGTATATTCCCCCTTATACTGCAGCTGCAGTGCCGCATGTCTGAGAATCGTTTCCTTCTTTTCCCGATTGTCAGGACGCTCCACCGGCTCACCGGTCTCCAGATATCCGGTCACCTCCCGGAAAATCCAAGGATTTCCCTGGGCTGCACGCCCAATCATCACGCCGTCACAGCCGGTCTGTGCCAGCAACGATGCTGCTGCCTGCGGGGAATCCACATCCCCATTGCCAATCACCGGAATCTTCACCGCATCCTTTACCCGAGCGATGATATCCCAGTCCGCCTGTCCGCTGTAATACTGTTCTCTGGTACGTCCGTGTACTGCCACAGCCGCCACGCCACAGTCTTCCGCTATTTTGGCGATTTCCACGGCGTTTACATGGGAGTCATCAAAACCCTTTCTTATCTTCACTGTGACCGGCTTTTTGATTGCCTTTACCAGACTGCTCAGAATCTCCTCTACCAGCTTGGGATTCTTCATCAAAGCGGAGCCTTCCCCGTTATTCACCACCTTAGGCACAGGACAGCCCATGTTGATGTCCAGCATGGCAAAGGGTCTGTCCTCAATCCGCTTGGCCATCTCGCTGATAATCACCGGGTCGGAACCAAATAATTGCAGGGATACCGGCACTTCATCCGGATGAATCTCCATTAGACTCTCCGTATTCCGGTTGTTGTAGTAAATGGCCTTGGCGCTGACCATCTCCATGCATACCAGACCCGCTCCCTGCTCTCTGCACAACAAACGAAATGGCAGGTCTGATACACCTGCCATGGGAGCCAAGATGATATTGTTGTCTAATGTCACATTCCCTATCGTTAATTTACTCATTTTATATTCCTTACTGTCATTTCGCCGAATAGCGGTTCTTCTCATAGATAATGCGCAGACCCTCCAGCGTCAATGCACTGTCATAGATATCAATGGCATCTGTCTCATCGGAAATGATTCTGCCAAGTCCTCCGGTTGCCACCACCTTCAGATTCTCAATGCCGCTCTCTTCCTTCACCTTCCTGACAATGTACTCTGTCTGTCCGATTTGACCGTACATCAGACCTGCCTGCATACTGCTGATGGTCTCCTGTGCCAAAATGGACTTTGGCATTTTAATCTCAATATTGGGAAGCTTCGCTGTCTTCGTCCAAAGAGCCTCGGAGCTGATACGGATACCGGGTGCCGTGACACCTGCTGCAAAGTCACCGTTCTCCAGCACAAGGTCATAGGTGGTCGCAGTACCGAAATCCAGCACCAGAACCGGTCCGCCGTATTTCTCGTAGGCTGCAACTGCATCCACGATACGGTCTGCACCCACTGCTCTGGGGTTCTCGGTGGTGATTCTGATACCGGTCTTGACGCCGGGTCCCACAATCAGGGGCTGGGTGTTGGTATAGCGCACCAGAGCACCGGTGAGGGAGTGCATTACATCCGGAACAACGCTGGCGATGATGGAGCCTTCCAACTGATTCATCGTAATATTTTTATTGTTTAATAGCTGCGTAATCATGATGCCATACTCGTCGGAGGTTCTGGGCGTCTTGGTCATCATACGGAAGGTGGCCTCCAGCTTCTCTCCCGAAAACACTCCGATGGTCATGTTTGTATTTCCCACATCAATTACTAAAATCATAGCTGTTCCTCGCTTTCGCTCCTATTCTCCGGTCTCTGACAAAAGAGCCGACAGGTCTTCCTTCCTGATAAATGCACGATAATACAGCGATAACGATTCCAAGAGCTCCTGTCTGTTGCGACGAATCTCAGAAATCAAAAGTCCGCTTGAAATCTCATCATAGTAGATATCATCCTCCTCCGCATCGGTCTCCATGGAGAGGCTTCCGTCCTCCTCGAAAACCAGAGTAAAGATGCCGCCCACCTCCTCGGTAAACAAGACACAGATGATATGCAATTCGTCCTTGATGGAATCAGGGATTTTGTCAAATTTTTCGTTAAAATAGTATTTTTTATCGTAAGCGTTGGCGCCACAGAGCACCACTCTCTTTTCGTCCATAGATTTTCCCTTTCACAATTACGAAAGCCGCCTATAAAAAAGCATTCCGGTGCTTCACACATATCCCGGAATGCCCCGGACTGACACCTCTCCCGCGTATACCTCCGCAATTTGGCCATCCGGCAGCTCCACGCACAGCTCACCCCTGTCATTGATGCCTGTGGCAATCCCGGTGAATTCTCCCTTGGGATCCAGAACCCGCACCTCACGGTTCCGGTTCACAAGCTTATGGTTATATGTCTCCCGAAGCATTTTCAGATCGCCCGTCTGTAAAAACAGGTCATAGTATTCCTCAAAGGCATCCATAATCATTCCCAGCAATTGTTCTCGGGAGAACTGCTGTCCCCATTCCGCCTCCAGACTGGTAGCTTTGTCCGCAAGCTCGGGAGAAAATTCCTGTTGATACACATTGATTCCCACACCGATAATCACATGCTCTATGCGGTTGGGCATCACACTCATCTCCGTGAGGATACCGCAGACCTTCTTCCCATTCAGCACAATATCGTTGGGCCATTTAATCCGAGGGAGATTGCTTTGGGCTGAATACTCACTCAGGTCAGCCTCCGCAAGCTTCTCCAGAGCACGCACCACTGCCAGCGCCATGACAAGCGTCAGCATGGATGCCTTCTCCACCGCAAGCTTCGGCCTCAGGAGCAGGGAAAAATAGAGGTTTCTGCCCGCCGGGCTCTCCCAGATTCTGCCCCGTCTGCCTCTTCCGGCAGTCTGCCCGTCCGCCACCACAAGGGTACCGCTTTCTGCGCCGTTTGCAGCTTCCCTTCCCGCCTGCACGTTGGTGGAATCAATGCTTTCAAAAGATAGGATATTTCGTTTTTTTCCATTGCCGTTACATTCCATTACCATTACAGCGTGGCAGCCATCACTGCCTTGATGGTATGCATACGGTTCTCAGCCTCTTCAAACACCACGGACCGGGAGGACTCGAAGACTTCATCCGTCACCTCCATCTCCGTGATTCCGAAGCGCTCGCTGATTTCCATACCAATCTTGGTCTTCAAATCATGAAATGCAGGCAGACAGTGCATGAAAATAGCCTGTTCTCCGGCATTGTCCATAATCGCTTTATTGACCTGATAGGGAGAAAGCTCCCTGATGCGCTCTGCCCAAACCTCGTCAGGCTCACCCATGGACACCCACACATCCGTACACACCACATCTGCGCCCTTGGTGCCCTCCATGGCATCGGAGGTCAGCGTAATACTTCCGCCGCTCTCGGCAGCAATCGCACGACACTCCTCCACAAGCTCCTGATTGGGGAAATAATCCGGACTTGTGCAAGCCACAAAATGCATACCCATCTTAGCACAGGTCACCATATAAGAATTGCCCATATTGTAACGGGCATCTCCCATATAAGCCAGCTTGATTCCCTTTAAATATCCGAAATGTTCTCTGATTGTCAACAAATCTGCAAGCATCTGTGTGGGATGGAACTCATTGGTCAGACCATTCCATACAGGCACCTTGGAATACTTAGCAAGCTCCTCCACTATGGATTGCTCAAAACCACGGTACTCAATGCCCTCAAACATACCTGCCAAAACGCGGGCGGTATCTGCGATGCTTTCTTTTTTGCCAATCTGGGAGCTGTCCGGCTCCAGATAGGTAGCTCCCATTCCAAGATCATGAGCTGCCACCTCAAAGGAGCATCTGGTACGTGTACTGGTCTTCTCAAAAATCAAAGCCACGTTCTTGCCCCTGTGCATATCCACGGGAATTCCCTTTTTCTTTTTATCCTTCAAATCAGCTGCCAAATCCAGCAGATAAGTAATTTCCTCTGCCGTAAAATCCAGTAATTTCAGAAAATCGCGTCCTTTTAAATCCATGCTATACTTCTCCTTACCATATATCAAAATGCACTATTTTGCAGTTTCCTTCCAAGCGGTGGCAAGACTTGCGATGCCCTGTAACTCAGAGGGAAGGAGGATGGTGGTTGCCTGTCCGTCCGCAACCTTCTCAAAGGCTTCCAGACTCTTCATTTTCAATACAGCTTCGTCTGCCTCTGCTTCCTTCAGCATACGGATACCGTCCGCCTTAGCCTGCTGTACCTTAAGAATAGCCTCAGCCTCACCTTCTGCCTCACGTATCATCTTTTCTCTCTCTGCCTCTGCGCGAAGGATAGCCGCCTGTTTATCAGCCTCTGCATGCAAAATGGCAGATTCCTTCGCACCCTCTGCCTCCAGAATCTTAGCCTTCTTCTCACCCTCTGCACGGGTTACAGCCTCACGTCTCTCACGCTCAGCCTTCATCTGCTTCTCCATCGCATTCTGAATCTCAGCGGGAGGGATGATATTTTTCAGCTCCACACGATTCACCTTGATACCCCAGGGGTCGGTTGCAATATCCAAAGCAGAACGCATCTGGGTATTGATGGTCTCACGGGAGGTCAGGGTCTCATCCAGCTCCAAATCACCGATAATATTTCGAAGAGTTGTGGCAGTCAGGTTCTCAATGGCCATCATGGGATTCTCAACACCGTAGGTGAAAAGTTTGGGATCGGTAATCTGATAAAATACTACAGTATCAATTCTCATGGTAACATTATCTTTGGTGATAACGGGCTGGGGCGGGAAATCCGCAACCTGCTCCTTCAGATTCACTCTTCTTGCCACCTTGTCAAGGATGGGCATTTTCAGATGAAATCCAACAGACCAGGTACCTTGATATGCACCGAGACGTTCAATGACATACGCCTGTGCCTGGGGCACAATCTTAATGCAGGACAACAGAATACACATAACCAAAATCAAACAAACGATAAATACTTCTAACATACCGCACCTCTTTCTAAACAACTCTTTTTGTCATATTTTATACAGCTTTATAAAGCCGGTTCCTTTACAATCAGCTTCACACCGCTGATTGCCACAACTTCTACCACAGCTCCAACCGGGAGTGTCATTCCGTCCTCCACGCATCTGGCGCTCCATTCCTGTCCGCCGACGGTCACCTGACCGATACCCTGCAGATTATCAATCTCGCTGATTACAATTGCCTGTCTGCCAACCAGACTTTCCACATTGGTCTTAATCCGGTCCTTGTTAAAATATTTCACCGCAATCGGTCTGGTACTGAACATAAGCACCAGGGACACAATGAAAAACAGGATGACCTGAATCACAAGGGGCGCCTGAAATGCCGCCGCAATCACCGCAACCAGCGCGCCAAAGGCAAACCACACCGAGGTCAGTCCAAGAGTCGCCGCCTCAATACCGATGGAAAGAATCAGCACAATCAACCAAAAAACTATCATCTCATTCATTGTTCTCTCCCTCTTTTCTCAATTCCCTTTGTTCTCAGAGAAATCTACTTGAAACCCTTCGGTCATACTTACTTCCGACCGTGGTTTCAGTTTACTACAAAATGACACACATGGCAAATAAAAAATCGGGATTCCCTAAAACCGACATCCGAACAGGGCGGTGGCATTACATTGTGGCAAATGTGAGCGTTTCTCATATGCGCAGCTTTGGAATCTATTTTGTGTCTTTTGTCACCGGAAACACCGGGTGCCGGGTTGTCCGCCCATACACATACAGGATATTTCGAGAAGCAAATGCTGAATTTCTCATATGTGCGCCTTTGGAATCTCTGATTATTCCTATTTTCCTAAGGTTGGACAAAAATGAAAACCGTGTTCGCGAAGCTTTGATACATATAGATGTATCAGCCTCGCGGACACGGTTTTATTTTTGTTCAACGGGTAGGAAAACAGGAACCTGATTCCAAAGCTGCGCACATAAGAAATTCTCGCATTTGCTTCAGAGAAATACCTGTATGCGTTGGGCGAACAACCCGGCACCCGGTGTTTGCACTACAAAAGACGCAAATAATCATAAATTCCAAAGCGCACATATGTTAGAAACTCCACATTGGTAACTCTGAATGCCACCGCCCTGTTCCGGATGTCGGTTTTAGGGAAATCTCACCACCCAAACGGCTTCCGTATGTTTTAATAGAAAACGTGGTTGCCGATGACAAGACCTTCCCTGCCGTTGTTGCGGCGGAAATGCGTCAGGTCTCCTACATTGGACACTCCCGATAAAGCCTCTTCTGCTGCCTGGACACAGCTGGAATTTATCCTTCCGGACTCATATACGCGGTTCAACTTACCATTCATGGCAGGAGTGAACTGTCCCGATGCATAGATGACACCGTGGATGGAGTCAGGATATGCGCCGCTTCTCACACGATTCATTACAACCGCACCTACGGCCACCTGTCCCTCATAGCTTTCTCCGCCTGCTTCACACTGAATCAAGGCTGCCAGCAGTAATGTGGTATCCGCATCCGTAGTGTACTCACCGTAGTTCACGTGACGCTTTGCCTCCGCCTCAGCTGCCTCTCTCACTTTAATCTCTTCCATTGTTTCTCCCGCATCAATCTGGAAATCCAGAGTGACGAACTCGGAAGATACATATCCGTCCTTCCCCTCAAAATCAATACATACCCATTCCTCATCGTTATTCAAAACTTCCGTGATTTCCCCATCGGGTAAAAATCCCAGAATGGAGGAGCCTGTATTGGGTTCTGTACGGACACGTAAGGTTTCTGTATTGACGGTAGCAACCATTTTGCCTACGTCATTTGCCAACTCCTTGGCATCCTCATCGAACAACAGGTAATCATCCTTCGCCCATCCGATGATATTTCCGGACTGTAATTTGGTCCAACCGTCTTTTCTTTCCAAGATGGTTCCTCCGCAGTCCTTGTATAACTTTCCGACTTTTCCGGATTCTTCGCTGGCTTCACTTCTTACATTCAGCGCATCCCTTACATTGGCCATGACCAATTTGGACTGCTCCTTCTCTGAAGCAAATGTCAAATTCAATTCTTCAGCCGTAGCATTGAGAATCTCAGCGGTATCTGATGTGCCGGGATCCAGTATGGCTGCTACGCCGCCATTTAATCCATCCAGGTAATTTTTGCTGCCAGCTTGTGCGGTTATGCCCGTCTGCACTACCATTGATAAAGAAAGAATCAAACCGGTAAGTGCAACAAACATGCCCTTGCTTCTTGCCATATTGTTTACCTCCAACAAATCTCACTGCAATAAATTGTATCACTTTTTTGACTAATTTATTACAATTTTGTTACATTTATTACGCAAGATATCATAGCAGAAGCAATTCTATTTGTCAAGCTTGCAGAATTTACGGACTTTTAGATAAGGCGTTACAGGTTTTTGGACTTATCGATGCAAGCCTCCACAGCATCCATGACGGCTGCTCGCATTCCCATTTCCTCAAGAACCTTTACCGCCTCTATTGTGGTTCCTCCCGGGGAGCATACCATATCCTTTAATTCTGCGGGATGCTTTCCTGTCTCGAGTACCAGCTTTGCACTGCCGAGCACAGCCTGAGCCGAGAACTCATACGCCTGCTGTCTGGGCATCCCCGCCAGCACTGCCGCATCTGCCATCGCTTCTATGAACATGAATACATACGCAGGGGAGCTTCCACTGACACCCACCACTGCATCCATCAGTCGCTCAGGCACCACACTTGCGGTTCCAAAGGAACGCAGAAGTCCCAGCACCTGTTGCATTTCCTCATCGGTTACATACTGATTGGCACACACTCCGGTACAGCCCTCCAACACCAGTGCAGGAGTGTTGGGCATGCAGCGGATAATTTTCACAGCTCTGTCGCCGAAGCTCTCCTGCAGAAAATCAATGGTCTTGCCGGCTGCAATGCTGACCACTAAGGTCTTCCCATTCACCACATCTCTAATCTCAGAAATCACTTCTTCCATGAAAATGGGTTTCACAGCGAGAAAAAGGACATCCGCATCACGTGCCACTGCTTGATTATTCTGCGCAATCGTGATGTTAAGTTCAGATTTAATCTTATCCTTTGCCACATCCAGCTTATCGCAGCCCAGAATATCTCCCGGCTTTGCCATATCCTTCTGCAGCATGCCTCCTATCATAGCTGTAGCCATATTTCCCAAACCAATAAATCCAATTTTCATAATCCTCTTCCTTTCTTCCATATCATTCTTTTATATCTTTCTTTTATATCAAATCCTTCTCTTATATCACATCTTTCATTGATATCGCATCTTTCTCTTGCGTCCTCCCGGAATATGTATCCCTCCCGGAGCTTTCGTTAAATCTAGATTTATCTTCTATGTCTGTGAGCCTCGTACATCAAAAGAGCGGTGGCAACAGCTGCATTTAGGGATTCTACTTGTCCTTCCATGGGAATTTTCAGATAATGCTCTGCAGCATCCGCCGTCTCCTTCTGCAAACCATTCCCTTCATTGCCAATCAGGAACGCCGTTGGCTCTGCAAAGGAAAACGTGTCATAATAGGTGCTTCCCCGCAGATGTGCCGCATAGGTATGAATGCCATGCTCATGAAGCCTTTGCAAGGTCTCCTTCATGTCCTGCACATACACAAACGGCACCCGGTAAATAGAGCCCATGGTCGCCCGAATCGTCTTGGGATTAAAAATATCCACCGTCTGTTCGCTCATGATAACACCTGTTATTCCGGCTCCCTCTCCGGTTCTTACGATGGTTCCCAGATTACCGGGGTCCTGAAGATTCTCCAGCACCACAAACAGAGGGTTTGGTTTGCTGAGCAATTCCTCCAAAGCATACACGGGCTGTCTCATCACCGTAAGAATACCCTGAGGAGTCTGGGTATCCGACATTTTTCGGAAAACATCCGCGGCTACCACCTCATATCCTGTCCGTTGCAGCTTATCCCATAGAGACTGTTCCATCCCGCTGTCCGGCTTCTGTATGGCTTCCTCAGAGACATACACCTCCAAAATGCTCTCCTCCGGTGCTTCCTCATACATTTTAAAACCCTCGACCGGGTAAACCTTATCTTTTTTTCTTTCTTTGGCCTTTGACTGCCATTGCACCACCTGCTTGACTCTGGCATTTGCAGCACTGGTAATCATGCTTATCCTCCATCCCGATACCCTTTTGATATCCGCATATATTATATCACGATAGATACAATTAATATAGAAGAAAAAGCGGTGATATCCCCTCACGGAAGATATCGCCGCCTTATATACTCATTATCTGAATTAGATGGACAGTAAGTGTGCCACCTCGAACTGGTACTCATCGATACCCTTTTCCATATTAAGTGCTTCCTCAATATCGAAATCAACGAATTCGCCATGCTGATATCCGACTACACGATTGGTTTTGCCGGACAACAGAATATCCACAGCCTTAGCTCCCATGATGGACGCATAGTAACGATCCTTTGCACTGGGATTACCGCCACGCTGCATATAACCCAATATAGTCGCACGGGTCTCAATGCCGGTTGCCGCCTCGATTCTTCTTGCCATGGAGGTTGAATGACCGATGCCCTCTGCATTGATGATGATATGATGACTCTTGCCCTTCTTACGGTTATCAATGATGCTGTTGATAATGCGTTGCTCGTCATAATCGTATTTCTCAGGAATCAAAATATCCTCTGCACCGTTTGCAATGCCGCACCACAAAGCGATATAACCTGCGTTACGTCCCATAACCTCAATAATGCTGCAACGCTCATGGGAAGAAGAAGTATCCTTAACCTTATCGATGGCTTCCATTGCGGTATTGACTGCAGTGTCAAAACCAATGGTATATTCTGTACATGCGATATCCAAATCAATGGTACCGGGAAGACCGATGGTATTAATACCGTTCTGGGACAATTTCTGTGCTCCGCGGTAAGAGCCGTCACCACCGATAACAACAATGCCGTCGATACCGTGCTTGCGGCAGATTTCTGCACCCAGCTTCTGACCCTCTTCAGTCTTGAACTCCAGACATCTCGCAGTACCGAGAATCGTTCCGCCGCGCTGGATAATATCGGAAACATCCTTTGCTTCCATATCTATAATCTCTTCATTCAAAAGGCCATGATAACCCTTCTTAATTCCTTTTACTTTCAGTCCTCTGGAAATAGCTGTACGGACAACTGCACGGATAGCGGCATTCATACCGGGTGCATCTCCACCACTTGTTAACACGCCGATTGTCTTAATCTCTTTTGCCATGATGAAACCTCCTATCGTAATCACATATCATTTATTCTAATCTATTTTTTCACGGTTTTCAATAGGTTTCGTTACAAATTTAACGTTTTCTTGTCCAAATATGGAAATCAGCTTGTTTTTTAATTTCTCATCGGCATTGACCTGCTGATTCGGAGGCAGTACCTTCATCCCCTTCGTATTTTTCAGAAAAACTACCACATTATCCCTACCGTCGGAATCCGCAATGGCATCCAGAAGCTCCTGCTGCCTTGCCTGATACTCGGCTGCATCTGCAAACTGCACCCAGACACCGTCAGGAAGTCCTTTTTTCGGTGACTGACCGCCGGAATTACCGCCATTGTAGCTTCCCCTGTAAGAACTATTATAACGGTCGCTGCTATAACGGTCACCGCCATAACGTCCCTGCCCGTAACGGTTTTGGAAAAGTCTGTCCTGACCCTGCGCATCCTCAAAGCTGACAATCTGCTCACAAATCAGTTTGCCATCCTTATCCTCTTCCACGGAGCTTCTACCCTTGACAAAGATTTTCGCATCCTCCTGCAGGAGATTAGCGTATTTCTCGTAATCCTTGGGGAATACCACAATCTCCACGCTGCCCACCAAATCCTCCAGGCTTAGGAATGCCATCACTTTGTCATTCTTGGTATATTTCACAGTCTTATCCGCGATCATGCCGCCGACCACTGCGGATGCCTGATCCTGCACGCGTACAAGACCGGTCTCCTCATCCAGGCCAAAATCATTGGTGGTGTTGGTGATATGCTTCTGCCAAAGCTCCTGATATTCCTCCAGCGGATGGCCGCTGATATAGATTCCCAACACTTCCTTTTCAAAGGAAAGCAGCATTTCCTTGCTGTACTCTCCCACATCCGGCATACGGATATCGAACTCCTCCTTCTGCTCTTCGGAAGCAATATCAAACAGAGTAAGCTGTCCTGCCAGATTGCTCTTCTTGTCCTTTGTATTGCGGTCCAATATCTGCGCATAGACACTCATGAACTGCTTTCTGGTGCCGCCCAGACCGTCCAAAGCTCCCGCTTTGATAAAGTTCTCAATGGCGCGTTTGTTCAAATCCGTATCTGCCATCCGCGTGATAAAATCCTTCAGATTGGTGAAGGGTCCTCTGACACGACGTTCCTCCACAATACTTTCAATCACCGGACGCCCCACATTCTTAATCGCCGTAAGTGCATATCGGATATTGCTGCCAGACACTGAGAAGCCCGCCTCTCCCTGATTGATATCGGGAGGAAGAATTTCAATGCCCATATTCCGACAGGTCAGGATATACTCTGACACCTTCTTGGAATTGTCAATCACGGAGGTGAGAAGCGCTGCCATGAATTCCACCGGATAATAATATTTCAAATAAGCGGTCTGATAAGAAACCACTGCATAGCATGCCGCATGGGACTTGTTGAAGGCATACTTTGCAAAGTCCATCATGTCGCCATAAATCTGTCCGGCCACCTGCTCGCTGATACCGTTTGCCACACAACCGGGCACGCCCTCTTCCTCATTACCGTAGATAAAGTTCGCGCGCTCCTTCTCCATCACCGACTGCTTTTTCTTACTCATGGCACGGCGCACCAGATCGCTTCGTCCCAAAGTATAGCCACCCAGGTCACGCACAATCTGCATAACCTGCTCCTGATAGACGATACATCCGTAGGTCGGTGAAAGGATGGGCTCCAGCTGCGGACAGGAATACACCACATCCTGATTGTTGTTTTTGCCCTTGATATATTTCGGTATGAAGTCCATGGGACCCGGACGATACAGGGAAATTCCCGCAATGATATCCTCCAGATTCTGTGGCTTCAATTCTTTCATAAAGCCCTTCATTCCGGCACTTTCCAGCTGGAAAACACCCTCTGTCCTGCCGCTTCCGATAGAAGCCAATACCTTCGGGTCATTGTAGTCAATATTATCCACATCGATATGTCTGCCTGTAGATTTCTCGATGAATTTCACCGCATCATGGATGACTGTCAGAGTACGCAGTCCCAGGAAATCCATCTTAAGCAAACCCAGTTCTTCCAAGGTAGTCATGGTAAACTGCGTGGTAATAGAACCATCACTGCCTCTGGACAGAGGCACAAATTCATCGGCGGATTTCTGACAGATGACCACACCCGCCGCATGCATGGAGGTATTTCGGGGCAGGCCCTCCAGCCTCTTACACATATCAATCAGGAAATGAACCTGCTCGTCCTCCTGATACAGCTTGCGGAACTCCGGATTCAGCTCCAACGCACGCTCCAGCGTAATGTTCAGTTCATTGGGTATCATTTTTGCAATGGAATCCGCAAAGGCATAGGGCAAATCCATTACACGCGCCACGTCACGGATGACTCCCTTTGCCGCCATGGTACCGAAGGTGACAATCTGTACCACCTTATCCGCACCGTATTTTCCCCTTACATAATCAATGACCTCCTGCCTGCGTTCAAAGCAGAAGTCAATATCAATATCGGGCATGGATACACGTTCCGGATTTAAGAATCGTTCAAACAGTAAGCTATATTTAATAGGGTCAATATTTGTTATCTTCAGCACATAAGACACAATACTTCCCGCCGCCGAACCACGTCCCGGACCTACAGGAATTCCGTTACTCTTAGCATAATTAATGAAATCCCACACAATCAGGAAATAATCCACATATCCCATGGTACGGATTACGTCAAGCTCATAATCCAGCCGTTCTCTCAATGTCTGTCCGGTATCTCCTGCGGGGAGACTTCCGTCCCCATAACGCTCCGCCAGACCGTCATCACATAATTTATTCAGGTAAGTCCAGGAGTCATACCCCTCCGGTACCTCGTACTTCGGCAGCTTGGTCACGCCGAATTCAATCTCCACATTACAGCGGTCTGCAATGCGCTGCGTGTTCTCCACCGCCTCCCAGGCATAGGGGAAAAGACCCTTCATCTCCTCTTCGCTCTTCACATAGTACTGGCCGCCCTCATAGCGCATACGGTCCTCATCCGCCAGCTTCTTGCCTGTCTGCAGACAAAGCAGAATATCATGGGAATCCGCATCCTCCGCGTAGGTATAATGGACGTCATTGGTCACCACCAACGGAATATCCAATTCACGGCTCATCTGCAAAAGCTCCATATTGACCATTTTCTGCTCCGGGATACCATGGTCCTGCATCTCCAGAAAATAATTTCCCTTGCCGAAACACGCCTCATATTTACGGGCAATCTTCCTTGCCTCGTCCTTGAGACCTCTCACAATATAACGCTGCACCTCTCCCGCCAGACAGGCTGACAGCGCTATAATTCCCTCGTGATACTGATTGAGGATTTCCATATCCACACGGGGTTTATAGTAATATCCTTCCGTGAAACCACGGCTGACAATCTTCATCAGATTCGCATAGCCCGTATTATTCTCCGCAAGCAGCACCAGATGATAATATCTGTCCTCGCCTCCGCTAAGTTCCCTGTCAAATCGGGAATTGGGCGCCACATAGACCTCACAGCCCAAAATAGGCTTGATTCCCTCCGCCCTTGCGGCACGGTAGAAATCAATCGCACCATACATCACACCATGGTCCGTAATGGCTGCGCTGTCCATCCCCAGTTCTTTTACCCGATGGACATATTCTTTTATTTTATTAGAACCATCCAAAAGGGAATATTCCGTATGGACGTGAAGATGTGCAAATGCCATGTGAGAGTGCTCCTTTTTTCTTTCAATGATTAAATAGATTATACTGCAAAAAGTACTCTTTCGGCAATTACATATTTTGCGCCCTTTTCTTGGTTGCTTTCAGCAAGCATACTGTTGCCGCGCATCCGAGCACAGTGATGATTGCATATACCGCTGTCGAAGTAATTCCCTCACTCAATGCCGGAACTACCGTACCGAAAATATTGAACGTCATATGTAAGCAAATACTTGCCGCAAGTGACTCTGTTTTCATTACAACCAACGATAAAATAATGCCTAATATAAAAGCGTATGCTATCCACAGAATCTGACCGTGTGCCAGACCAAACAGCAGAGATACGACAGCAATCGCCCAACCTGCAGGCATTGCTTTGCGAAGCCTTGATAACATCAGGCCTCTGAAAATCACTTCCTCCACAACAGGTGCTACAATCATCGTAGAAAATACTGCAAGAAGTGCAGAACCTCCCACCATCATATTTGCCTGCTCTGCGTATGCTTCCAGCCAGCTTTCCGGCAAAAGCGACAAACCAAAGGACACGGTAATTGCAAGAACAATTCCCAGTAGAACCATATAAGCTATCGACGCTTTAGGCAAGGGTGTCACACCTGCTTCCACAGTCAATTTCTTCTTCCTGAGCAAAAAGAAAATCCACAAAACCAACAAGGTTAACACCCCTGATATAGCTGTCATCAGATTTGAATTTTGAAGCAAAGCCTGCGATGCAGTTGCAGCGATAGCTTCCATATCATAATTACCCGCTGCCATCATTTTTGCAGTCTCCACAAGCACAAAGCAGAACATCATTGCAAAGGCCACCATAAACTGCATTCCCAGAAACAGCAAATAATAACATATTGCCTTTCCCAACTGTTTAATTACATTTTTCATTTCCTTCATCCTCCCTGATGCTTTCCTCATCCTACGGTGACACTACCCTGTTGTACACTATTCTTTCAGAGAATATCTTAATTATATATAATACATTAGCCGATTCATTTTTCCAAGTACTTTTAGGATAGGGAAGCATAATGATAGGGTAGCATAATCGCAAAATCCAGAAAACGGTTGACAGTTAACGTGAACTTGACAGTAAATCAAACATGACTTTATAATGTAACAAATGATATTTTGATTTTGGTGGTACAATGAAGAGAAAAATAAACGAAACAATTGATAAAATAGACAAACTCCCTTTATGGATACTTGGAATACTTGTGATTATGCTATCCTTTCTTCCATACCTAATATTAGGAGAGGGGAGTGTATTTCCAATTCACGATCAGTTGGATGAAACGATTTGCTCCTACGTTTTATCTGCACGTCATTTATTTGATAATAGCAATGTATATCCCGAAATGATGGGAGGAATTTCTGCTGACGGCATGATGCCTTCGGCGGTTTTATTTATTCTTCTATACAAAATCTTTCCCTTCTTTACAGCTTTTTTACTACAATATTTCATCATTCAAGTCATAGCCTTCAGCGGAATGTATGGCTTGCTTAAAAGGCTATCCGAGAGCAGTGGTATCGCCTTCGTAGTCGGAGTTCTGTTTGTATTTCTCCCTTTTAAGCCCGTATATGGACTATCGTTGATGGGTATCCCTTTTATTAGCCTATGTTTCATATATTTATATGAAAAAAAGCATATTGCACTAAGCATACTAGGTATTATCTTCTTTGGTCTTACAACTCATTTAATTCTGATTGGTTACGTGGTACTGACCTATTTGGGAATTATAGCATTGTACTTACTATGGAAAAAGAAATTTAAACAGCATATTTGGTTTTTCATAGGCATGATTATGTTAATTTTTATTTATTGCATCGTCAATTATCACATGTTCGCAGACCTCATATTGGGGGCAAGTGATTTCGTAAGTCACCGAGAGGAATTTGTCAATAATACAGAAAATATCAATACTTGGTCGAACATAATTAATATATTCGTTTACGGCGAATCAGAATACGCCCCATCTTGTCATTGGTATCTGTTACCCGCCATGGCATTGATAACCGGTATACAGTCCATTCGCATGAACCAGCTGTGCAGCAGCGGAAAAAAACGCATAAAAACCATGTTAATCTTATGGTGTATTCTTATTGCGAATGCATTTTTGTATGGCTTTCTTACTTCTTCTCCTGTAATGATATGGAGAAATCAGCAGACCGGCGTTTTTAGATATTTTCAGGCCAATCGATATTATTGGGCATATCCGTCTCTTTGGTGGATATTAATCGGAATAGGTTTATCCCTGTTTTGGAAGGATTTTCCTAAATTGAGTCAAACCATAAAACTATGCATTATCATGTTAATTATGCTGCCTACAATAAATTTACTGAAAATCGAATCAAATCTGTATGATAATCTGAATGAATATCATCACGGTTCCGCATATACAGGGATGCCAACATGGCAAGAACATTTTATGCCGGATATTATGAAACAGATTGACGAGTATATCGCCAAAGATAAAAGTGAATACAGAGTGGCTCATGTTGGATTAAATCCCAGTGCCGCAATTGTATACGGTTTTTATACGGTTGATGGTTATTCCAACAATTATTCACTGGAATATAAGCATTCCTTCCGAAAGGTGATTGAAAAGGAATTAGAAAAAAATCCAACTTTAGAAACTTATTTTGATACCTGGGGAAGCAGATGCTACCTGTATAGTGCGGAAGGTAACCAACCCCTAAAAAGTTCCAAATTTATTTATCACGACTTAGATTTCAATCTGGAGCAATTGCAAAAGCTGGGATGTGAATATATATTCTCATCCGGAGAAATTGCCGGGAAAATGGAGACTTTAACATTGGAGGGGGTATTTGACACCCCAAATAGTATTTATGAAGTGTGGTTATATCATATTGATGAATAAATATAACCACACTCACTTTTCATAGAAGGAAAAGACTATTCGTGTTTAGCTGCTTTATCTGCAAAATATAAAACAGAATATATTCCACCGTGCGAGACAGCGAACTCATCATACTTCACGGGACCATTTCCTGATATTTCACGTAAATAGGCAGTGGCCGGATGTGTCATTTGATTTTCATTCTGCACAATTATGAATTGAAAACCGTCTTGATTACCTTTCATGTAGCTATGGTTTTTCTCACTTATATTCGGAGCCGTGGAAAACCATCCCCCTGACACCAGGAAATTTCTGGTTTGATACACATCCGTTTCCAAAGCTCTGCCACGATAATACATCAACGATTCAGCTTCTATAATATATCTCGTTTCAGGATTTTCATGACAATACTCTATAATTTCACGAAATCCCTCGAAATATATTTCTTGTCCTATATGTTGTTCCAGAATATATCTGTATTGTTGTTTTCCTCCTTTGACGCCAAAGTAACAGAATACAATGCACATTGCGAACAGCAATATATATTTCACCTTACCGATATGATTAACATCCAAATATATTCTCAAAACCAATATCAATAAAAAAATTGTTTCAGCAGCCATTAACGGAATTGTTACGCGAAGCGGCATACGTTCTCCCCATATTAAATACATCCACACCACTGTTCTTGCCAGAAACAGAAACAGCATAGCCAGCAAATTTCGCCAATTACCGTTGAAAACAGATAGAATAAAAGCAAAAAACCACATTAATACAATAACACAATTTATCTTCCAATAATTGTCACGGAACATTATGTCAAACATCTTTTGAAAAACTTCTTTTGGAGTTAACCTAACCACCTGTGTCGAAGCATAATCAGCTATTTCTTCGAAGCAGGCTGAACTGATATTCTCGCCAAGAATCGTATAATGACATAATGCATTATACTCTTCTCTGGTCACACCATACTTTTGCAATATACTGTCTACTTCTTCATATAATGGTTTCCCATAATAATCAAACACTTCCGTTCTTGCTTGATTGAATCTGCGATACTCCTGCCATTCTTCTTTGCTATACCCTATCGCATTGCCCATATACCCGACCATTACTATAGTTATGAATGTTATGCATATTTTGATAATAGTGACAATTCTGTCCTTAAAACTGAGCTTTCGTTCTCCCAGTATAATACCAACCACCATTGCCATACCAAGTGGCAAAATCATTAACATCGACTGATCACGTAGCAGAAAAGCAAATGTTTCAAAAAGAACAAACAATATCATTCCTATTTTTTTATTTTGATGTACCAACAAGCAAAAAAAACCGGTAACAGCCGCAAAGGCCGCCACAGAAGTATACTGAATTTGTCCAATCAAGTATAGATGCATCACAAAAAATACAACAATCAAAATGGTAAATACTACTGCATCTTTTATTTTTTGGGCACAACTCAGTGTAGCTTCAAAAATCGCCACATAAGAAAACCAATAAACAAGTATCAGCAAGCCACCATACCATGGAATTGCTTTAGTGATGCTATATAAACATGCCAATACTAATGATAGCAAATAATTAATATAAACTGTGTGTGCATCCGGTTTTAAGGTAATTACTCCTGAAAGTATTTCTGTAATATATCTGTCATCATTAATCTCAAAAAATATATCAAGTGTACACAAAACAGCCATAATTAACGCAGTTGGCACCATAAATGAAAATATATGTATAAATATTTTTTTCAATATTTTCCTCCCTTATAACAAAATCAGGCCCGAAAATGCAAGTATTCCCGGGCCATAGTTTTACTTCTTTTTCATTCTGTGCACAAAAATCTTATACATATGCCTTCAACAGCTCAACCTTATCGGTCTTCTCCCAAGGAAGGTCGATGTCGGTGCGTCCGAAGTGGCCGTATGCTGCAGTCTTTCCGTAGATGGGACGACGCAGGTCGAGCATCTTGATGATTCCTGCAGGTCTCAAATCGAAATTCTCACGGATGATTGCGACCAGCTTCTCATCGCTGAGCTTTCCGGTACCGAAGGTATCTACCATGACGGAAGTGGGCTGCGCCACACCGATTGCGTAGGAAAGCTGAATCTCACACTTGTCAGCAAGTCCTGCTGCCACAATATTCTTTGCAACATAACGTGCTGCATAGGCTGCACTTCTGTCCACCTTGGTACAATCCTTACCGGAGAAAGCACCGCCGCCGTGACGCGCATATCCGCCGTAGGTGTCTACGATTATCTTACGTCCTGTCAGACCGCTGTCGCCGTTGGGACCGCCGATTACGAAACGTCCGGTGGGATTGATGAAAAATTTGGTATCTGCATCTATCATCTCTGCAGGAAGTACCGGGTCAAATACATATTTCTTAATATCTGCATGAATCTGCTCCTGAGTCACCTTCTCATCATGCTGGGTGGAAAGAACGACTGCCTCAAGGCGGAAGGGCTTTCCGTTCTCATCGTACTCCACGGACACCTGACTCTTGCCGTCGGGTCTCAGATAAGAGAGTGTGCCATCCTTACGAACCTTGGTAAGCTGTCTGGTCAGCTTATGTGCCAAAGAAATAGGATAGGGCATCAATTCCTCTGTCTCGTTGGAAGCATATCCGAACATCATACCCTGATCTCCGGCGCCGATAGCTTCCAGCTGCTCATCGCTCATCTCACCTTCCTTTGCTTCCAACGCTTTATCAACACCCATAGCAATATCTGCTGATTGCTTGTCCAAAGCTACCATTACTGCACAGGTATTGCCATCGAAGCCCTTCTCAGATGAATCATATCCGATATCGGTCACTGTCTTACGCACAATTGCGGGAATATCAATATTTGCCTTAGTGGTCACTTCGCCCATTACCAGCACAAAACCGGTATTGGTACAAGTCTCGCATGCCACACGACTATAAGGATCCTGCTCCATCAACGCATCCAGCACTGCGTCTGAAATCGCATCACAGATTTTGTCAGGATGTCCTTCGGTTACTGACTCTGATGTAAATAAACGTTTCTCCATTTCTTCCTCCGTTCCTCCCCGTAGGGGATATATCTGGTTAACTGTATCTTAGACTAAGCAGACTCGAAACGACTTCGTCGTTCCTCGTT
>CAZPRB010000003.1:0-79878 GCA_964588645.1 uncultured Acetatifactor sp.
GAAATCAAAGCGTCTCAGGCAATAGTGCACAGAATACCACCTCACAGGAGAATAACACTCTGACAGCCGTAGAAAAGGTTCAGGCTTTGCTGAATGCCCTGCCCGATGCTGATACCATTACAGAAGAAAACCGTGCTGATGTGGAAGACTTGCTTACCGCCATTGATGATGCAAAGTTCCCTCTGGAAGATGAGGAACGGGATGCGTTAGACTTTACAAGGTATAATGCTGCCATTGCAGCCCTGAATGTATTGGATAATATGGAGGGGGCATACATACCGGCTGTAGCAGAAGCATCGTCATATTTTTCTTTTGATAAAACTACCGGGACAATTACCAGTGTGACAGTTCAAACAGGTAATATAATTATACCGACTAGTATAGATGGTGTTGCCGTAAAGTCAATTGGTGATTCTGCATTTAGTGGTTGTTCAAATCTTAATTACATAACGATACCAAACAGTGTAACTTTAATTGGGGAAAATGCTTTTTCTAATTGTAAAAATCTGAGCAACATAACGATACCAAATAGTGTAAAATCAATTGGCGAAGGAGCGTTTAATGGATGCACTGGCCTCCTACATGTTTCTTATTTAGGTACGCAAGAAGAATGGAATACTCTTAATTTAAGTATTGGTGATAATAATAATGTAATTATTGAAAAAGCAATCTGTTTTCCTATTACCTATACAGTACCTTCTAATTTGGTATATGACGGAAAAGAAAAGATATTCACTGTAACAAGCCCAAATAATATAGATATACAAAGTTTTGACTATGATGGAAAACCTATGAGTAATTTCATGGATAAGGTGATTTATGCGGGTGATAAATATTCTTATTATTTCAATAACGAGGGTTACATCGTTTACATTATTGAGTATATAATTACTCCGGCAACACCGACTGCAGACCATTTTGATTTTACTCCGCCAAGTGACTTGACTTATGATGGGAATTTCAAATCGGCAACAGTCAATTGGAAAACGACCATGGCGATAGATGGGAGTTCGTTGGGTGCAATTACTGTAAAGTATTATGACGAAAATGGCAAACTTCTTGACGGTACGCCAAAAAATGTAGGAACATATAGAGTTAAAGTTGATGTTATTAATAGTAGAGATAACTTTGCTGCAACGAATTTGACTACTGACAGTTGGAAGTTTAGTATAAAGGATAAACTTATAAGTATAACGCCGCAAACAATGAATGCTGTTCCAAGTGGAACTTCATATGAAGCAATGAATCTGCCTGCAACAGTGGACATTGAGACGGCGGCAGGAACCGTTTCAAAGGCAGATGTTACATGGGATACTGAAATTCCAAAATCCGGCAGCTATGATCCGTATATATTAACAGAACAAAACGTAGTCTTGAATGGAAAGGTAACCTGTCCGGAGGAGATAGATGTGAACGGGGTAGCACTTACAACAACGCTGACCATCCGGATTAATGCGGCAGATTGTGTTGAAAATGTAACGGCAGATCATTCTACTGAAACAGTTTATGATTCTAATCAAAAAATACACCTGACTACTAATACAAGTGGTGCAACTATTTATTATACGCTCGATGAAAGTACACCGACTCGTGAAAGTACAAAGTATACAGGAGAGATTTCCATTAACGGGGCAGAAGCTCAAAGTATTACGACAACTATTAAGGCAATCGCTGTGAAGGAAGGAATGCAAGATAGCGCTATACAAACCTTTAGCTATACGATTCAGATTCCGGATAAAACACCTCCTACGGGTAAAATGACACTCGGCACAAATACTTGGAGCACGTTCTTCAATAATATTACTTTCGGCTTATTCTTTAAAGACACACAGGAAGTAACAATTACAGCAAACGATAACAGCGGTGATACCGTGACCATCGAATATTTGTTGAGCGATAAAGAGCTTACGATAGAGGAACTTGCGACTGCAACCTTTAACGTTTACAATGACGAATTTACCGTTAAGCCGAATAATAAGAATGTTATCTATGCAAAACTCAGCGATAATTCCGGCAACGTTGCGTATATCAATTCAAATGGTATCGTTCACGACAATGTTGTACCGGTTATTGCCGGTATTACAAACGGCAAAACTTACTGCGAAGCACAGACGATAACTGTCAGCGATAAATATGATGTTTCAGTAAGTGTGAACGGAACACCGGTTACACTTGATGCAAACGGACAGTTCACTTTATCTCCTGCAAGTGGTAAACAGACTGTTGTCGCAACGGATAAAGCAGGAAATGTATCTGAAATGATTGTAACCGTAAATGACGGACATGAAGGTGGTACAGCAACCTGTTCTAAGAAATCCATCTGTGCTTATTGCGGTAAAGAATATGGCTCATTAAATGAAAATAATCACACACTGAAACATTATCAGAAAAATGCTCCTACAGAAACCACAACAGGAAATAAAGAATACTGGCAATGTGGGGGCTGTAGTAAGATTTTCTTGGATCAATACGGAGTGAATCCTGTGGAATTTAAGGACATCAAAAGGATGCTCCCTAAAATAACTGATGGTACGGGACAGAGCTTAAATGCAGGTGAAAATAAAGAGCTTTCCTTCCGTTCCGCTGCAGACTTTGATGAATTTATCCGTGTAGATTTGGATGGCAAAACTGTTGATGCAAAGAATTTCACTAAAAGAGAGGGTAGTACCATTATTACACTAAAGGCTGGCTATGTAGCTTCTCTTCCCAAAGGAGAGCATACTATCAGCATTGTTTCCGAATTCGGTACAGCTTCCACTACATTTACCGTTTTGGAAGCAAGCACTCCTACCAATGAACCGGCAAGCACTCCTGCTAATGAACCGATAGTGACTAAAGCTGCGGAGAAGACTTCTCCGGCAACAGGTGATGGTAACAATATTGCACTGTGGATAACGCTTCTTCTTTTGGGCGGACTTTGCATGGGTGCAGGTATCTGCGGAAAGAAATCAAATAATAAGACTCTGTAAAGACTGAGGCAGAACTGTTTCAAATGGCATAATGTCTAACAAGGAGATAGGGAAACATAAGAAAACAAAAAGGAAACCGGGGAAGTCGATTTTGATGACCTCGGTTTCCTTTTATCTGTCCGAAAGGGATGTTATATGTTTTTGATAATGAGTAAATCGGGATGATCCACCAAATCAATGATTTCGTTTTGGGCATTTTTCAAAATGGGACGGGAGAACTTGTTGGGATGGATAATCAGAACCTCCCACACGGTGTCGTTGCTTAATTGTATATGGCTGCCTATCTGTGCATCAGCGATACGCTTCATCAGTGGCAGCAAGAGCTCAACATCAAATTTCTCCATACTTTGCTCGAAAATACCCAGAATTTGCAAGGGGGTAAAGGCGCTGCGATAGGTTCTGGGAGATGCCATTGCTACGTAAGAGTCGATGATAGCAAAATATCTGGCATAGATATCAATATCATTGCCGGATAATTGGCGGGGATAGCCCGTACCGTCCATGCGCTCGTGATGCATGAGAATCACATTTTTGATATGTTCCTCCAAGCTAAGTGTATGCACCATCTGATATCCCACGTTGGGATGGTTTTGAATTAAGGCAAATTCCTGGTCGGTGAGTCGACCGGGCTTCCAGAGAATATGATAGGGAATCTGTAATTTTCCGATATCATAATAAAAGCCGGAGAGAATCATAGTTCTTTTGGCTTCCTCATGCATGCTGAGCCAATCGGCGAAAACCCCGGCCAAAAGTGCAGAATTCAAGCATTGTGTAAATGTCAGTTCATCCTCATTCGGCATCATGTTATAGAGATAATCCAATAAGGAGCTTCCGCTGGGAATTAACTGATACAACTCCTGATAAAGGTTTATAAAGAAATCATCCTCAATTTTTTCCCCGCTTTTGAAAAACCGGAACATAGCAGCCTTGTATTTCATAAGCACCACATTATATGTTTTTTCAAAAGCTTTAAAATTTTCATCGTACCGAATCCGCTCATAATGCGTAGTTGCAAGGTCGATATTCTCCTTGACAGTCACACATAAAATGGTAGGATATCTGTTTAATTTATCAATGATATTAGCGTCGATAGTTGTATCTGCCGGATAGAGGATTACCCCTTGATTCACTACATCCTCACCCAATATCATCCCCGGCTGTAACTCCATTTTCGTTATAACCTTCAAATTCACACCCTCCGTATTTTGCTACCTTATTTAAGTATAAAATATTGTATTAAAATGTCAATGATAAACTCTTCCTTGTCCCCATATTATTTTTAATGTATAATGTACACGTAGGCAATGAGTCCGTGCCTCATCCAACATAAAGACAAATCGATTGCTTGCAAGCGCATTTGTTTTTATGTTGGGTGAGATAGGGCGAAGCCCGTGAGCCATGGAACCGAAGGTTACATGGCTTGCACGGACGAAAACTGACAAATCGATTGCACGCAAGCGCATTTGAAAGACAAATCGATTGCACGCAAGCGCATTTGAAAGACAAATCGATTGCACGCAAGCGCATTTGTCTTTACAGAAGGATTTTGTAGGATGGAAGATAAAATCATTTATCACTCGTATTTATATCTCGGTGATGATATTTCAGAAGCAAAATTGGATAAAATAAAGAAAAGGCTGAAGGATAAGCCTCTTCTTTGCAAGGCCTATTTAATCACGGTTTCCCGCAATCCTGTGGACCAGCTGGAGATTCTGTCGGCGAAGCAGCTTGTGCAGAACTATTACAGCAGATTTCCGGTATATGTGGTTGGGATTGCCTCTGACTATGATGCTGCAGTCGGTTTGGTTGAAAGAATGGTACAGGAATGCCTGCAGACCAGAGGAGACTGTGCTCTGAAGGAGTTTTTATTATGTTAGCCGTTCTCTTAAAAATACTAAGTGTCATTGGAATTGTATTATTGGTTATCTCGGCAGCTGCTCTGCTGATTCTGCTTCTGATACTGTTTATGCCTGTGGTCTATCGGGCGTATGGCGCCAAGGAGCCGGAGGAGAAGCTTGAAGCGAGGGTCAGGCTGCGCTGGCTGTTTGGATTCCTCCGTGTATTTATCAATTATCCGGGGGAGGAAAGAGTCCTGGTAAAGCTGCTCTGGTTTCCCTTGTATGCTTCCTCACAATCCAAGGAGCCTGCGGGAACGAAAGCTGCGGATAGGAAAGAGACTGTGAAGAAGCAGACTTTCGTGCCGGCGGGTGACGTGGAGGAACAGGAGGCTCTAAACAGTGAAGCGGTGTCTCAGAAGCCGGAGGAGGGTGTGACAAAATCTAATTTTTTTGGAATATTTGATAAGATAAAGTACACAATACAGACTGTTTGTGATAAGATAAAACATATTCGGGATGATATTTTCTTCTATCAGAAGCTTTTGCAGGATGATAATACGCAAATCATGTTTTCCCATGTGTGTAAGCGTGTGGCAAAGGTTTTGCGGCATATCCGTCCTTCCAAGCTGAAGGCAAATATCACCTTTGGCGCGGAATCGCCGGATACCACCGGATATGTATACGGAATTTATTGTATGCTTTCCCCGAGGCTTGGGAAGGATGTTTGTGTGATTCCGGATTTTGAGCAGAGCATATTGCAGGGGACGGTATCCCTTGCGGGACATGTGACGGTTTTCAAGCTGGTTGTCTGTGCGCTGGCAATATATTTTGACAAGCATCTGAGACTTTTTATCCGAAGGGTGAAAAAGCATTCAGCGAAAAGGAGATAGAGATATGGCAGATAAGGAAAATCAGTTTCAAGGCGTGGTTGATTCCCTTCTCAGGGGCATGGATACGGTGCTTTCCAGCAAAACAGTGGTAGGAGAGCCCATCAGTGTAGGGGATACCATTATTCTTCCGCTGGTGGATGTCAGCTTCGGTGTGGGTGCCGGAGCCGGAAATAACAGCGGGAAGGGCTCAGCATCCGGAGCCGGAGGACTGGGCGGCAAGATGACTCCCAGCGCTGTCCTTGTGATTAAGAACGGTTCCACGAAGCTTGTTAATATCAAGAATCAGGATACTATGACCAAGGTGCTGGATATGATTCCGGATCTTGTGGACAAATTCTCTAAGCCGAAGGAGAAGGAAGCCGGCATGTCCGACGCAGAGGCTGTGGATATTGCATTTCCGGAGAAGGAAGAAGAATAACAGACAGGCATGCTATGACGGAAGCAGGCATATAATAGGGTGAGATGGAATGCGAAAGTAAAAGAGACATGAAAAAAATCATTGGACTTATTGCCTTTTTTATTGCGATTGGTATGTTGTTGATGATTATTACACATAATCGCCTGGTCGGTCTTATCATCATCGCACTGTTATTGTTTGTGGGGTATCATTGCTTCTGTGGGGAGTAAGAGGTACGTTTATGATTGATTGGGAAGAGATAATCAGGGCGGAAAGTGTAGAGGAATTAAAAGAAGCAAAATTATGGCTCTTCCGTGAGAATATACGTCTTCAAAACGAACAGAAGGATTTGGCAGCCGCCCGGGACAGGTTCTTGAACGAGAGAGTAACGCTGCGCAATGAACTGGACGAGCTGAACAGAAGAACGGTGATAGAGAGGAAGCGTCTGAAGGAAGAGAATTTGTTCTTTGACAAGAAGATGGAGATTTTGAAGGATGGCTTCCGAAAGCTTGAGGATGACCGCAGAACACTGGAACGGGAGAAAAGACTTCTTGCCGAAGAGAGAGAGCAGCTCAAGACAGACAGCCCCGTTCTGAAGGAAAATATAGTGGAATCCCTTTTCCGCAATGCGAACAATCCGTTGACCCTGCGGAAGCGTTACCGGGATTTGGTAAAGGTATTTCATCCGGACAATCTGTTGGGGGATGCGGAATTGATGCAGATGATTAATAAGGAGTTCGCCAAGCGGAGAGAAGAGATGTAGGAATATTGTGAAAATAAAATGGGTAGGAATGATAGCATTCCTACCCAAAGCTTTTCTTATCAATTCGAAAATTAAGCGCGCTCAACTTTACCTGATTTCAAGCAACCGGTGCAAACATGCATTCTCTTAGCATTACCGTTCACCTTACATTTAACGCTCTTTACATTAGCATTCCAAATTGCACTGCTTTTTCTATTAGAATGGCTTACGTTGTTACCAAAATGAACGCCTTTTCCACAAATATCACATTTAGCCATCTTGACACCTCCTCAACATCTGCGCGTCTACGCTTAATTTGTACTCAAAAAGTAAAGTGAGTTAAACTCACAACATTGTTATATTAACAGAAATGATAAATAAAAGCAATACTAAATATTTCTTTTTTTTGCTTTTTTTAATTTAGAGGTTTCTTTTTTGGAAGAAAGCTGGTAGAATACATGTATATGTCTGTTTATAGAGAAGAAAGGTATGGTGTAAATATGAAAGGTTCTTCTATGAATACCCATATGGGAAGTATTGTCATCGACAATGATGTAATTGCGAAATATGCAGGCAGTGTTGCCGTAGAATGCTTCGGCATTGTAGGCATGGCCGGCGTGAATGTGAAGGACGGTCTGGTGCGCTTGCTGAAGATGGATAGCATTACCAGAGGCATCGGTGTGTCCTTGAATAATAATAAACTGATTCTTGATTTTCATGTAATCGTGGCATACGGTGTCAGCATTATCGCTGTTTCGGATAACCTTATCAGCAATGTGAAGTATAAGGTGGAAGAGTTTACCGGCATTGAAATTGAGCAAATCAATATCTTTGTTGAAGGTGTAAGAGTGATTGATTAAGGAGGATATTACCTGTGGCAATACAACAAATCGACGCTAAGATGCTTGCAAAGATGTTCTTAGCCGGCGCAAAGAATTTGGAAAACAAAAAAGAATGGATTAATGAGTTGAACGTATTCCCCGTTCCTGACGGAGATACCGGTACCAATATGACCATGACAATTATGTCTGCTGCCAGAGAGGTCAGCTCCCTGGGCGACAGCGCCGATATGGAGGCTATCTGCAAGGCAATCTCCAGCGGTTCTTTGAGAGGTGCGCGAGGCAACTCCGGTGTCATTCTGTCCCAGCTGTTCAGGGGCTTCACCAAGAGAATCAAGACAGAGCAGGTCCTCACAATTCCGGTATTGGCTGAGGCCTGTGAGAAGGCTGTGGAGACTGCCTATAAAGCGGTTATGAAGCCCAAGGAGGGTACGATTCTGACCGTTGCCAAGGGCGCTGCTGACAAGGCGAGAGAATTGGCAGAAGAGGGTGCGGAGGATCTGGATGCTTTTTTCAACACCGTAATTGAGCATGCGAAGTATGTTCTCAGTCAGACCCCTGAGATGCTTCCTGTTCTGAAACAGGCCGGCGTGGTGGATTCCGGCGGGCAAGGTCTTGTGGAGGTGTTAAGCGGCGCTTATGATGCATTCCTCGGCAAGGAAATAGACCTTACTGTGACACCTGCAGCTTCCGGGAAGGCACCTTCCGGTAATATGAGCCCTTCGATAGAAGCACAGGCGGATATTGATATTAAGTTCGGCTATTGTACGGAGTTCATTATTCTGTTGAACAAAACCTTTAATATTAAGCATGAGCTTGACTTCAAGGAGTATCTGGAATCCATCGGTGATTCCATTGTCTGCGTTGCGGATGATGATGTGGTTAAGGTACATGTGCATACCAATGACCCGGGTCTTGCAATTCAGAAGGCTCTTAAGTATGGTGCTCTGTCCAATATGAAGATTGACAATATGCGTTTGGAGCATCAGGAAAAGCTCTTTAAAATGTCCGAAAAGGAAGCGGCTTTGGCAAAGCCCGCAGAGGAGAAGGAGCCCGCAAAGGAGATTGGCTTCCTTGCGGTATCCGTGGGAGATGGTGTCAATGAAATCTTCAAAAGCCTTGGTGTAGATTATATTATTGAGGGCGGACAGACCATGAATCCCAGTACGGCGGATATTTTGGATGCCGTTGAGAAGGTGAATGCAGAGAATATCTTCATTCTGCCCAACAATAAGAATATTATTTTAGCTGCCAATCAGGCAGCCGAGCTGATGACGGATAAGAATCTCTGTGTCATTCCCACAAAGACCATTCCTCAGGGAATCACAGCAGTGATTAATTATGTACCGGATGCATCTGTGGACGAGAATGAAGAGACGATGATGCAGGAGATTCAGAACGTTAAGACCGGTCAGGTCACCTACGCTGTCCGTGATACCGTCATTGATGATAAAGAGATTAAGAAGGATGACTACATGGGCATTGGCGACCATGGCATTCTGGCTGTCGGAGCCTCCATGCAGGAGGTCACCATGAATATGGTTGCCGAGATGATGGATGATATGTCTGAGCTGATCAGTATTTATTACGGTTCAGATGTGGAGGAGGCAGACGCGGAAGCACTTCGTGAACAGCTGGAGGAGGCATATCCCTCCTGCGATATTGAATTGCAGTACGGCGGTCAGCCCATCTATTACTATGTGATTTCGGTAGAGTAATGCCTATATACGGAGGAGACAGCAGCTGTCTCCTCTTTTTTCATAAGAAGAGAGAAGAGAGCCTATGAATGCACAATCACCGGTTACCGATTTAAAGGGCGTTGGTGCCAAAACCGCAAAGCTGTTGGAAAAACTGGATATTCGTACGGTGGGAGAATTGCTTGCCCATTATCCCAGGGACTATGAGACCTTTCAGGAGCCTGTGCCGGTTGCGGAGACTGTTACGGGAGAAGTGTGTGCAATCTATGTAGCCGTTGCGGGAATTCCCAATCTGAAAAAGGTCAGGAATCTATCCATTCTCAATGTGACGGTCAGGGATTCCTCGGGAGCCATGCAGCTCACCTTTTTTAATATGCCTTTTTTAAAAAATGTATTGAAGCCGGGTGGCTTTTATCTGTTCCGGGGACTGGTACAGAGCAGGGGTGCCGCCAAAATCATGGAGCAGCCCAAGCTCTATTCCTATGAGGATTACTTGAAGCAGACCTCGGTGCTGCAGCCGCGGTACGGTCTGACCAAGGGATTGACTAACCAAGCCCTGCAGAAGGCAGTGAAGCAGGCCTTATCCTTCTGTGAGTATGAGCAGGAATACTATCCCGCAGACCTGACAGTGAGATATCAACTGGTTGCTCCGTCGGAGGCGGTGGGTTCCATACATTTTCCCGCTGACAGCCGCGCCCTGACCGCTGCCAGGAAAAGGGTGGTGTTTGATGAGTTTTTTGATTTTATCTGGATGCTCCGTCAAAACAAGGCTTTGTCATCTCACCTTGCCAATGAATATCCCATGTTTGAGACAGCGGACACGGTGCGTCTTCTGGAGCAGCTTCCCTATTCCCTGACCTCGGCACAGAAAAGGGTATGGGGGGAAATCCGTCAGGATATGGGAAGCAATTCCTGTATGAACCGGCTGATTCAGGGGGATGTGGGCTCCGGTAAGACGATTGTGGCTGTTCTGGCACTGTTAATGTGTGCCGCAAACGGCTATCAGGGTGCGCTTATGGCACCTACGGAGGTCCTTGCCCTGCAGCATTTTGAAAGCATTGCAAAGGATACGAATACCTACAAGCTTGCCTTCCGACCGGTATTGCTGGTAGGCTCTATGTCGGCGAAGGAGAAAAGAGAAGCGTATGCGAAGATTGCTTCCGGTGAAGCCAATCTGATTATCGGAACCCATGCCCTGATACAGGAGAAGGTGACCTTCCACTCTCTTGCTTTGGTGGTTACGGACGAACAGCACCGCTTCGGAGTGAGACAACGGGAAAATCTTGCGGAAAAAGGACATAATCCCCATGTGCTGGTCATGAGTGCCACACCCATCCCCAGAACGCTGGCAATGATATTGTATGGGGATTTGCACATCTCCGTCATTGATGAATTGCCTGCCAACCGTCTCCCCATTAAGAATTGCGTTGTAAACACCTCCTATCGTCCCAAGGCATATGAATTTATCGCCGGGCAGGTGGCACAGGGAAGACAGGCCTATGTGATATGTCCCATGGTGGAGGAGGGCGAGCTTGAGGATGTGGAGAATGTAGTGGACTACACGGAGAAATTAAGAGCCGCACTTCCCGCAAATATTCAGGTGGCGTATCTCCACGGAAAGCTGCGTCCTGCAGAAAAAAACCGGATTATGGAGGAGTTTGCTGCCCGAAACATTGATGTGCTGGTGTCCACCACTGTGATTGAGGTGGGGATTAATGTACCCAATGCTACGGTGATGATGGTGGAGAATGCGGAGCGGTTCGGTCTTGCCGGACTGCATCAGCTGAGAGGGCGTGTGGGACGCGGCGGCTATCAGAGCTATTGTATTTTTATAAGCACCAAGGAAAAGAAAGAGACCATGGAGCGTCTGCAGATATTAAATCATTCCAATGACGGCTTTTATATTGCCTCTGAGGATTTAAAACTCAGAGGACCCGGTGAGCTGTTCGGTGTGCGCCAGAGCGGGGAATTCGCCTTCCGGAATGCAGATATCTATGCAGATGCCGGGGTGTTGCAGGAGGCCTCCGAAGCGGTGGATGCTATCCTGGAATCAGACCCGCAGCTTTCTCTTCCTGTAAATGCAGCTTTGAAGCAGCATTTACAGAATGCCTTCACGGGGACTCTTGCTTTTCGTTCCATTTAAAATTTCCCATAGATATGGTAGTTTTTGCTTTTACAACCACCAAATATATGGTATAATAAACAAGGATGTGTTTTAAAAGGGATAAGACACAGGATGAATAGATAAGAAAGAGGAGTCAGATTTAAGATGGCAAAGGCAAACAATTATGATGCTTCCAGTATTACGGTGCTGGAGGGCTTGGAAGCGGTTCGCAAACGCCCCGGTATGTATATTGGAAGCGTGTCAACCAAGGGCTTGAATCATTTGATTTATGAAATAGTGGACAACTCTGTAGATGAGCATCTTGCCGGCTACTGTGACACCATCAGGGTTACGCTGGAGGCGGACGGCTCTGCGACTGTGTCGGATAACGGACGCGGTATTCCCGTGGGAATGCACGAGAAGGGAATCAGTGCGGAGAGACTGGTGTTCACCACCCTGCATGCAGGAGGTAAATTCGATAATACTGCTTACAAGACCAGCGGCGGACTTCACGGCGTTGGTTCCTCTGTTGTAAATGCCCTTTCCACAAGGTTGACTGTGCAAGTCAAGAACGGTGGGCATATCTATGAGGATAAATATGAGCGTGGAAATCCGGTGATTGATTTGATTGACGGACTGCTTCCGGTCATCGGCAAGACGAAGGAGACCGGAACCACCATTAATTTTCTGCCGGATGATACGATTTTCGACAAAACGCGGTTCAAGGAGGATGAGGTCAAGAGCCGTCTTCATGAAACGGCTTATTTGAATCCGAATCTGACCATTCTTTTCGAGGATAAGCGAAGAGAGGAGCCGGAGGTTGTGACCTTTCATGAGCCTGAGGGTATTGTGGGCTTTGTGAAGGATGTGAACAAGTCCAAGGAGACCATTCATGATGTGATTTATTTCACGGGGGAAAGTGAAGGGATTTCCGTGGAAATCGCTTTTCAGTATGTGAATGAATTTCATGAGATTGTGCTGGGCTTCTGTAATAATATTTACAACTCCGAGGGCGGTACGCATTTGACAGGCTTCAAGACCATGTTTACCAATGTGATTAATACATACGCCAGGGAGCTGAATATCCTGAAGGAAAAGGATGCGAATTTCACGGGAGCGGATGTGCGTAACGGTATGACTGCCGTGGTCTCCATCAAGCATCCGGATCCGCGGTTTGAAGGACAGACCAAGACCAAGCTGGACAATCAGGATGCTGCCAAGGTGGTCAGCAAGGTTACCGGCGATGAGATAGTCAGATATTTTGACAGGAATCTGGAGACCCTTAAGAATGTAATCGGTTGTGCGGAAAAGGCAGCCAAAATCAGAAAGACAGAAGAAAAAGCTAAGACCAATATGCTGACCAAGCAGAAGTTTTCCTTTGATTCCAACGGCAAGCTTGCCAACTGTGAGTCCAAGGATGCTTCCAAATGTGAGATTTTCATCGTGGAGGGAGATTCCGCGGGGGGCAGTGCCAAAACAGCCAGAAACAGAATGTATCAGGCGATTCTCCCTATTCGCGGTAAGATTCTGAATGTGGAGAAGGCAAGCATTGATAAGGTTCTGGCGAATGCGGAAATTAAAACCATGATCAATGCCTTCGGCTGCGGCTTCTCCGAGGGCTACGGCAATGATTTCGATATCACTAAGCTTCGGTATGATAAAATCATCATCATGACGGATGCGGATGTGGACGGTTCCCATATTTCCACCCTGCTTCTGACCTTGTTTTATCGTTTTATGCCGGAATTAATCTTTGAGGGACATGTGTATCTCGCCATGCCGCCCCTGTATAAAGCGATGCCTGTCAAGGGACAGGAGGAATACCTCTATGACGACAAGGCGCTGGAGAAATACCGCAAGAGCCATAAGGGCGCCTTTACCCTGCAGCGCTACAAGGGTCTCGGAGAGATGGATGCCCAACAGCTTTGGGAGACCACCCTTGACCCGGATACCCGTCTGTTAAAGCAGGTGGAGATAGAGGATGCAAGAATGGCATCCGAGGTGACAGAGCTTTTGATGGGTACGGAGGTTCCGCCCCGCAAGGCATTTATCTATGAACATGCTACGGATGCAGAGCTGGATGTCTGACGGCTTTTTATTTCCCAACCGGTTCGACCGGAATACAAACCATAGAAGATGAGGAAAACCATGGAAGATAGAATAATTAAAACAGAGTATTCCGAGGAAATGCAGAAATCCTTTATTGATTATGCTATGAGCGTCATTGTGGCACGTGCGCTTCCCGATGTGCGGGACGGATTAAAGCCGGTACAGAGACGTACTCTTTATGATATGCATGAGCTGGGTATCCGCTATGATAAGCCCTACCGTAAATGTGCCAGAATCGTGGGAGATACCATGGGTAAATACCATCCCCACGGAGACAGCTCCATCTACGAAGCACTGGTGGTGATGAGTCAGGATTTCAAAAAGGGACTTGCATTGGTGGACGGGCATGGTAACTTCGGCAATATCGAGGGCGACGGCGCAGCTGCCATGCGTTATACAGAGGCCAGATTACACAAGATTACCCAGGAGGCATTTCTGGCGGATTTGGACAAGGATGTGGTAGATTTCATCCCCAACTTTGATGAGACGGAGAAGGAGCCTTCCGTATTGCCGGTGAAGCTTCCCAATCTTCTGATAAACGGCTCGGAGGGCATTGCGGTCGGTATGACCACAAGCATCCCGCCCCACAACCTTTCAGAGGTGATTGATGCCACAAAGGCGTATATGCTGAACGAGGATATCACCGTGAAGGAGCTGATGCGCTATATCAGCGGACCTGATTTCCCTACCGGCGGCATTGTCATCAATAAGGATGAGCTTTTAAGTATTTATGAGACCGGAGTGGGCAAAATCAAAATCCGTGGCAAGGTGGAGTTTGAGAAGGCTAAGGGCGGCAAGACCAATGTGGTGATTACGGAGATTCCTTATCCTATGATTGGCGCCAACATTTCTAAGTTTTTGATGGATGTGGCAGCCCTGTCCGAGACCAAAAAGACTCAGGACATTGTAGATATCTCCAACCAGTCCTCCAAGGAGGGTATCAGGATTGTCATTGAGCTGCGCAAGGATGCGGACCCGCAGAACTTTGTGAATATGCTTTACAAGAAGACAAGGCTGGAGGATACCTTCGGTGTAAATATGCTTGCCATTGCCGACGGCAGACCGGAGGTCATGAGCCTGAAGCAGATTATTAAGGCTAATGTGGATTTTCAGTTTGAGATTGCAACCCGCAAATATACCAATTTGCTGGCGAAGGAGCTGGAGCGCAAGGAGATTCAGGAGGGTCTGATTAAGGCCTGCAATGTCATCGATTTGGTCATTGAGATTCTGCGTGGCTCCAAGGACCGTGCCATGGCAAAGGCTTGCCTTGTGGAGGGCAGGATAGACGGCATCAAGTTCAAATCCAAGGAGTCCAAGATTATGGCAACACAGCTGTGCTTTACGGAGAAGCAGGCAAATGCCATTCTGGAGATGAGACTCTATAAATTAATCGGCTTGGAGCTGGAGGCTCTGATTAACGAGCATGAGGAGACTATGGCGAATATCTTCCGATATGAGGATATTCTGGAGAGAAGAGATTCCATGGCTCAGGTGATTATGAATGAGCTGGATGCGTTCAAGAAAGAATACGGCAAAAAGCGCAGAACCCTCATTGAAAACGGCGAGGAGGCTGTCTACAAGGAGAAGGAACCGGAGGAGATGGACATTGTGTTCCTCATGGACCGTTTCGGCTATGCGAAGACCATAGATGTGGCTACTTATGAGCGCAATAAAGAGGCTGCAGACAACGAGAACAAGTATGTCTTTGTTTGTAAGAACACGGGAAGAGTATGTATCTTTACCGATTTAGGACAGCTGCATACGATTAAGGTGCAGGATATTCCCTTCGGCAAATTCAGGGATAAGGGTGTGCCGGTTGACAATATCAGTAATTATAGCTCTGAGAAGGAGCAGATTGTCTATGTCACCAGTCAGTCCGAGCTGAACCTCTGCCGTGTCATCTTTGCTACCCAACAGGCCATGGTCAAGCTGGTGGACGGCGGCGAATTCGATGTGTCGAAGCGTACCGTTGCAGCCACTAAGCTTGCCGAGAATGATAGGGTAGTCAGCGTTTGTTCCGTCAGGGAGCAAAGAAATATGGTGCTGCAGACGAAGGAAGGACTGTTCCTGCGATTCCCTATAGAAGAGATTCCGGAGAAGAAGAAGGGAGCAATCGGTGTCCGCGGCATGAAGCTGGGTGAAAAGGACCTTGTGGAAGCGGTTTATTACACCAGAAACGCTGTGGAGTCCACAATAGAGTATAAGGGTAAGAAGCTTTTGCTGAACAGTTTAAAGCTTGGAAAACGCGATTCCAAGGGTGTAAAGGTGCGCGTATAAGGAGAAGATAAATGAGAGTCATCGCAGGAACTGCAAGAAGTCTGCCTTTAAAAACACCGGAGGGAATGGATACCAGACCCACCACCGACCGTATTAAGGAGACACTTTTCAATATGCTGCAGACATATTTGCCGGGATGTGTATTTGTGGATTTGTTCAGCGGAAGCGGCGGAATCGGCATTGAGGCTATCAGCCGCGGCGCCTCCAAGGCATATTTTATAGAAAATGCGCCCAAGGCCATTTCCTGTATAGAGCAAAATCTGTTATTTACGAAATGCAACGACCGTGCTATAGTATTAAAGCAGGATGCGATATCTGCACTGCATTGCATCTATGAAAAGGAAGTGGATGTGATTTTCATGGACCCGCCCTATGGACAGGAGTATGAGAAGCACATTTTAGAGCAGCTGTCGCATATGAAGTATGTCACAGAGGATACTTTGATTGTGGTGGAGGCCTCCCTGCATACGGATTTTGATTATCTTGGAGAATATGGCTTTTCGGTTCTGAAGGAGAAGCGCTATAAGACCAATAAACATGTATTTATTAAGAAGATTTCATGATGAATCGGTGGAGTGATTATGAAAAGAGCAGTGTATCCCGGAAGCTTTGATCCGGTTACCTTAGGACATTTAGATATCATTGAGAGAGCATCTGAAATGTTTGATGAATTAATTGTGTGTGTCATGTACAATCAGGGAAAGACACCGTTGTTTTCTGTGGAGGAACGTGTTAAGATACTGAGAGAGGCAACAAAGTCTTTGCCGAATGTCAAGATTGACAGCTACAGCGGTCTGCTGATTAATTATGCCGCAGAAAATGACCTTCATATTTCCGTGCGCGGCTTGCGTGCAATCACGGATTTTGAATACGAATTGCAGATTGCACAGACGAACAGAAAGCTTTCTGACGGACAGCTGGACACCCTGTTTTTGACCACCAGTCTGGAGTACGCATATCTCAGTTCCTCCAGTGTGAAAGAGATTGCAAGCTTTGGCGGTGATATCAGTCAATGTGTACCGGACTTTGTTGCGAAAGAGGTTATGAAAAAGTTTCAAATAAATAAATAATACAGGTAATAGTGTAGAAACGAGGTTATTTATGAGCAGCAGAATCGAACAATTAATTGATGAAATGGAAGAGTTTATTGACAATTGTAAGCCCCGATTTATGTCCGGCACAGAGATTATTGTGAATAAGGAAGAGATTGACGAGCTCATCCGTGAGTTGCGAATGAAGACACCGGATGAGATAAAGCGTTATCAGAAAATCATCAGTAATAAGGAGGCTATTCTCAATGATGCCCGCGCAAAGGCGGAGGCACTGATTGCAGAAGCCACCGTTCATACCAATGAGTTGATTAACGAGCATGAGATTATGCAACAGGCATATGCACAGGCCAATGAAGTGGTGACCATGGCAAGCAAGCAGGCACAGGAGATTCTGGACAATGCTACCATTGAAGCCAATAATGTGCGTACCGCTGCCATGCAGTATATGGATGATATGCTTGCACATCTGGAGAATATCATTTCCTCCTCCGCACAGTCTGCAAGCTCCAATTATGAGAGCTTATTGGGCTCTCTGAACCAGTATAAGGATATTATCCAGTCCAACCGGAACGAATTGCATCCCGTGGAAGAGGATATGGAGGATGTGGCTTTGGATACGCCGGAGGAGACCGAAGGGATTGATGTCATTTAGAGCTTTACAGCATTTTCAGGTATGATATAGGTCAGAGAGAGAACCGGTTTTCCTTTGAAAGCTGGTTTTTCTTCTCTCATGGAAGCTTTTACAATATAAGGAAAGTATATTATGTCAAAGAAAAAAATCCTGATGGGAATCACCTTGCTATTTTGTGTTTTCCTGATGAGAAAGCTGCCCACAGAAGCTGCCTATAGGGTTCAGCCGACGGAGGATGAGCTTGTCATTGTCATAGACCCGGGGCATGGGGGAGAGAATTTAGGTACTATTGAAAACGGTTTTGAAGAGAAACGCATGACCATGCTTACGGCACAGGCAATGTATGATGAGCTGAGCCTGTATGATGATGTGACGGTCTATATGACACATACGGAGGATGTGGATATGTCGCTGAAGGAACGTGCAGAATTCGCCGCATCAGCGGAAGCGGATTTCCTGTTCAGTATTCACTACAATGCCTCCGTTCGTCATGACCTTTTCGGCTCCGAGATATGGATTTCCTCCGTTGCTCCCTACAATGCCTACGGTTATCAGTTCGGGTATCAGTTTCTGCAGGAAATGAGCAATTACGACTTGTTTCTCCGCGGTATCAAGACCAAACTGCGCGACAAGCAGAAGGATGATTATTACGGAATCATCAGAGAGTCCGTAGCCCTGTCCGTACCGGCAGTGATTCTGGAGCATTGTCATGTAGACGAGGAGAGAGATTCCGTCCACTGTGATTCTGACGAGGAGCTGGCAGCCTTCGGAAGGTCGGATGCCACAGCGGTTGCAAAGTATTTTGGCCTGAAGAGCACAACACTTGGCGTAGACTATAGTGCAGCTCAGGATTTGCCGGAGGCGGACGGGGAGCGTATTGTCCGCTCGACTGTTGTAGATGAGACATCGCCGGATATCTGTCTGATTGAAATTGCGGATACCGATGATGAGACCGGCACCATCACTTTGAATGTGACCGCTGCCGACTACGACAGCCCCTTGCTATACTATGACTACAGCTATGACGGTGGACTTACTTACAGCGCCTTACAGATATGGCCCGGCAGCGACGCGCTTCGGGGAACCTATCAGGACACGATTCAGGTCACCCTCACCGTACCGTCCGGCACACGGCCTGATATTATCCTGCGCGCCCACAATCTGTTTGATCTGGTGACGGAAAGCAACCGCCTCACTCTATTGAGGACCTTTCTGTACACAGATAACACAGAGAAGGAGAATGCTACACTTACGGATACCGGCAATCAGGACGCGGAGCTTTCCGGTTCCGGGCTCACTGCCGCGAAGGACGGAGCTTCCTCGGCTACAGCATCCTTCCTGCCTGCAGTGAATGAGGAAGTGGAGGAGTCGGAGAGCGAGGTAAGCTTTCTGGATTTCTTGAAAATATGTCTGGTGATTGTAGTCGCTCTCTTTGTGATTTTATTGTTTTCCCGCCTTTGGGCAGCCCGGATGAGACGCCGCAGAAGACGGAAGCACAGAAAACGTTAGCACAGAGAAGCACCGCACAGAAAACGTTTACGCTTAGAAGCTTCGCGCAGAAAGCGTTGGCGCAGAAAAGTGTCAGCGCAGAAAAGAAGCGGGGAAGAGCAGATGCCAGCCCAGATAGTACAAAACGGTCAACAGGGTTAAGAACAGCCTGTGCATGACGTAGCGGTTGATGGACAAGGGTGTTTCCCGGATACAGCTATTAGTCTGTGCAATGCAGGAAAAACCCCCAAAGGGTAGCAAAAGCAGGCAATATAACGGAAATTTCCCTCCTGACAGCTTCAACCCACCGGTGATTTCCAGCAGCGGAGCTATCAGGCTTGGTTTCTCACCCAGCAGAATATGGAAAACAAGGTTTAAAAGATTACATAAAATCATATATCCCCCGAGGTTTAAAATGCTTTGCACGGAGGAGGTGATGGAGGCATCTACCTCATTCAGCAGCTTAGGACTTGACCGGGGAGAATGGGAGGAACTCTCAGAGGCCTTTTGGGCATCGGGGAGACCAAGGTCACGATACACAGTGTATCGTAACAGGAGTCCGTAGAGCAGGGGAATCCCATACATACCGATGATATACGGAAGTATCAGCTGTCTGTTCAGCAGAGGCAGAACATAGCCGGCAAAGTACACAGGTCCGATATTATTACAGAATGCAAGAAGGAATTCAGCCTCCCTGACGGGAAGCATTTCCCGCTTCAAAAGGTCTGAAATGGTCTTGGCTCCCATGGGGAATCCGCATAAATAACCGATAATCATTGCATAGCACGCATTCTCGGAGATGCGATACAAAGGCTTGATGACAGGATACAGCAGTTTGGAAAAAGCAGAGGTCAGATGCATTCGTACCATGATACCGGACAGAATCATAAACGGGAAAAGTGTCGGTACCATTTTGTTAAACCACAAATCAAGACCGATGCATGCGTACATCAGGCTTAAATCGGAATGTGTCAGGATACAGCCTGTAAGTATCAAAAAGAGAAGGATATATAGTATTTTCATTTTGTCAGCCACCTCGTTTCAATATATGAGGCAGCCTTCGGATTTATTTGTGGTTTTCCACAGAAGGAAAGGGATTGAGCATACGTTTTGATGAGATTGGATAAATTTTTGTGTGAGATGAATATTGGTAGCAGAAGTCAGGTAAAGGCTTATTTGAAGCAGGGTATGGTGACGGTAAATGAGGTGGTTGTCCAATCACCCGAGCAGAAGCTTGACCAGTTTCGGGACGTGGTGACCTTTCGGGGTCGGGTGCTTTCGTATCAGCAATACCACTATTATATGCTGAACAAACCGGGTGGGGTGATTTCCGCCACCAAGGACAGGGTATCTGCCACCGTGATGGATTTGCTGCCGGCAGAAATCCGCAAAAATTTATTCCCGGTGGGCAGACTGGACAAGGATACAGAGGGGTTGCTTCTGCTTACCGATGACGGAGAACTGGCACACAGGCTGCTTTCTCCGGCTAAGCATGTGGATAAGACCTATCTGGTACAGGTGGTAAGACCTATTTCTCCTGAGGACTGTAGAGCTCTGGAAGCCGGCGTGGATATCGGGGAAGAGAAGCTGACCGGACCTGCCGTGGCGGAGCCTTTGCAGGAGCGTGAGCTCCTGCTGACCATACAGGAGGGGAAATTTCATCAGGTGAAGCGGATGCTTCAGGCAGTTGGGAACGAAGTGACTGCTTTAAAGCGTGTGAGCTTCGCAGGTCTTACTTTAGATGAGACATTAAAGCCCGGGGAATACCGGGAATTGACGGATAGGGAGGTTCGCAGCTTACATGAAGCAGATGCTAAAGGATAAAGAGGCCGTTATTTTTGACTTGGATGGTTCTCTCGTGGATTCCATGTGGATGTGGCGGGAGATTGATATCGAATATTTGGGGCGCTTTGGCATTCCGTTACCGGAGAAGCTTCAGGCTGATATTGAAGGAATGAGCTTCAGTGAAACCGCTGTGTATTTCAAGGAGCGGTTTGCTCTTCCGGATTCCCTGGAGCAGATAAAATCCGATTGGAACAGGATGGCATGGGACAAATACACCTACGAAGTACCCTTAAAGCCCGGCATCAAAGAGTTTTTACAGGGCTGTAAGGAGCATCATATCAAGCTGGGTATTGCCACAAGCAATTCCAGAGAATTGGTGGACAATATTGCCAAGGTACACGGGCTGGATGATGATTTCGATTGCATCATGACAGGCTGTGAGGTATCTAAGGGAAAGCCTGCTCCCGATATTTATCTTGCAGTGGCCAAACGGCTTGGGGTGATGCCAGAGAAATGTCTTGTTTTTGAGGATATTGTTCCGGGCATTATGGCAGGGAAGAATGCAGGAATGCAGGTGTGTGCGGTGGAGGATGAATACTCCGTGCCGGACAGAGCCGCAAAGCAGGAATTGGCGGACTATTATATTGAGAATTTCTACGGTTTGTTTTAAGCTTTTCAGAGTGGATTTTGCAGTGAGTGTAATGAGATAGGAGTAATTCTTTTGAACAATGGATTTTTACCGGTTTCCCGGGAAGATATGAGAGAAAGAGGAATCGAACAGCTGGATTTTGTATATGTGGTGGGGGATGCCTATGTGGATCATCCTTCCTTTGGACACGCTATTATCAGCCGTGTTCTGGAAGCCCACGGATATCATGTGGGTATTATTTCACAGCCGGATTGGAAGGATGACAAAAGTGTAACCATTCTGGGACGCCCCAGACTTGGTTTCCTCATTTCCGCCGGCAATATGGACAGCTGTGTGAATCATTACTCTGTTTCCAAGAAACGGCGTGCTACGGATGCCTACACGCCGGGAGGCGTCATGGGGAAACGTCCGGATCATGCAACAGTGGTATACGGAAACCTGATTCGGAAAAACTATAAGGATGTACCCATTATCATCGGAGGTATCGAAGCGAGTCTGCGCAGAATGGCACATTATGATTATTGGAGCGACAGCTTCAAGCGTTCTATTCTGCTGGACAGTCAGGCAGATATCATATCCTACGGCATGGGAGAGCGGTCCATTGTGGAAATTGCAGATGCCCTGGCAAGCGGTATTGCAGTGAAGGATATCGGATTTATTCCCGGAACCGTGTATAAGACCAAGGATATCTCCGGCGTGTATGATGCTTGTATGCTTCCCTCCTATGAGGAGATGAAGGAGAGGAAGGAGCTCTACGCCAAAAGCTTTTCCATGCAGTACGAAAATACGGATGCCTGTACCGGTAAGGTGCTGATTGAGCCCTATCCCAATCAGGTGTATGTGGTGCAGAATCCTCCGCAGCCTCCCCTCACCACGGAGGAAATGGATGCGGTATATGACTTGCCTTATATGAGAACCTATCATCCCTCCTATGAGGAGGCGGGTGGAGTACCTGCTATTTCGGAAATCAAGTTTTCCTTAATCAGCAACAGAGGATGCTTCGGCGGATGCAGCTTCTGTGCCTTGACCTTTCATCAGGGACGTACCATACAGGTACGCAGCCATGAGTCCATTCTCAAGGAAGCAGAATTGCTGATTCAAGATCCGGAATTTAAAGGGTATATTCATGATGTGGGCGGTCCCACCGCCAATTTCAGACATCCCTCCTGCGAGAAGCAGCTGACACAGGGTGTCTGCAAGAACAGACAGTGCCTGTTTCCCGGCCCCTGTAAGAACCTGCGGGCAGACCATTCCGATTATCTGGCACTTCTTCGGAAGCTAAGGGCGCTTCCGGGAGTGAAAAAGGTTTTCATCCGCTCCGGAATCCGATTTGATTATCTGCTGGCAGACCCGGATGATACCTTCTTTCGGGAATTGGTGGAGCACCATATCAGCGGTCAGCTGAAGGTGGCACCGGAGCACATTTCCGATGTGGTTTTAAGACGTCTGGGCAAGCCGGAGAATGCGGTGTATGAGCGTTTTGTTGAGAAATACAAAAAAATCAACCGGCAGCTGGGAAAAAATCAGTTTCTGGTGCCCTATTTAATGTCCTCCCATCCCGGTTCCACCTTAAAGGAAGCTATAGAGCTTGCTGAATATTTGCGTGATTTGGGGTATATGCCGGAGCAGGTGCAGGATTTTTATCCTACCCCCTCCACCCTTTCCACGGTGATGTATTACACAGGTCTGGACCCCAGGGATATGAAGCCGGTGTATGTTTGCCGCAATCCTCATGAAAAGGCTATGCAGCGGGCTTTAATCCAGTATCGCAATCCCCAAAATTACGATTTGGTTTATGAGGCACTGACGGTAGCCGGCAGAACGGACTTAATCGGCTTTGACAAGAAATGCCTGATTCGTCCCAGAAGGTTGTCCGGAGAGAAGGTCTCTTACGGGAAGAAGCCTACCGGTAAAGCCTGTTCCGGAAACGGTCAGAAGAAATCCGGCAATGAAAACTTCAGAAATGTACAAAAGAAAGCCGGCAAGAAAAAGACAATCCGAAATGTCCATAAGAAGAAATAAGGAAAGCTTGTGAACAATATAGAACATAGTATTCGGAAAGGAATTAAGAGTATGAATGTGGTTGTGATTACAGGTGCCTCCTCCGGTATCGGCAGGGAGTTTGCACTGCAGATGGATTCTTATTTTCCCCATATTGATGAGTTCTGGCTGATTGCCAGAAGGCGCAAGGAGCTGGAGAAAACCGCTGCACTTCTGAAACATAAGACCAGAATTCTTTCAATGGATATCACAAAGGATGCCCAGCTGGAAAGACTGGAGGACACCTTAAGAGATAAGCATGCAGTGGTCAGAATGTTGATTAACTGCGCAGGCTATGGTATCATGGGAGCGTTTGCGGAGCAGGACAGAGGAGGGGAGCTTGGCATGGTCCGCTTAAACTGTGAAGCGCTGACGAATATTACCCATCGTCTGATTCCCTATATGAGAAGGGGCAGCCGTATCATTCAGCTGGCCTCCGGCGCCGCTTTTCTTCCTCAGGAGGATTTCGCGGTATATGCAGCTTCCAAAGCCTATGTCTTAAGCTTCTCTAAAGCCTTACATCAGGAGCTGCTGGAACAGGAAATCTATGTAACCGCTGTATGCCCCGGTCCCGTAGACACTCCCTTTTTTGACATTGCGGAAAGAACCGGCTCCACACTTGCCATCAAGAAATTTACCATGGTGGACGCACGGAGAGTTGTGAAAGATGCGCTTCGGGATTCTTATAATAAGAGAAGCATTTCCGTATGCAGTCTGCCCATTAAGGCCTTCCGGCTGATGAGTAAGATAGTTCCTTCCTGCCTGCTCTTAAGCGGCATGAAGGTGCTGAAGCATCATAATAAGAAGCCATAACAAAAGCACAATAACAGGATAGCATTGAAACAGGAGTACAGAATATCAGATAACGGAGAAGAAGGTACATGCAATTAATGAGAATGTTTTCCAACGACAAATATAAGGGGACAAGAAATTATTTAAACACCCAAAAGAGATATGAGGTGTTACGCACGATTCTTTATTTCGGCATTTCCCTGTCCCTTTTCATAGCAGGATATATAGCCACCGGCGACCGTATGAATCTGCTGACGGTAGTAGCTGTTCTGGGCTGCCTTCCCGCCAGCAAAAGTGCAGTAAGTATGATTATGTATTTGCGGTATCGCGGCTGCAGTGCAGAGAATGCGGACAGGATAGAGAAGCATTCCCGGGGGCTGGAGACCCTCTATGATATGGTGTTTACCTCCTATGACAGGAATTATCAGGTGGCACATATGACTGTGAAGGGGAATACCATCTGTGGATTTACGCAGGATAAGGATTTTGCCGAGCAGGCATTTTACAAGCATATCGGAGATATGTTGAAGGCCGACAATTACAAGGAAGCTTCGGTGAAAATCTTCACGGATATTCAGAAATACACGGAGCGTCTGGAGCAAATGAAGGAGTTGGATGCAGCGGAGGGAAATACTGCCGGCATCCTGCACACCTTAAAGAGCGTTTCTTTATAATAGAGAAGAAGAGATACTTCAAAGCTTACATAAAAAACCGGCATAGCAGTATATGAGCAATGCAGAAAGGTTGCGGTATTATGCAGTCTGTGATGATAGGTAACAATCAGGCAGGTCAGCGGCTGGACAAGTTCCTGCACAAATATCTGCCGGCGGCAGGGACAAGCTTCCTGTACAAAATGCTTCGAAAAAAGAATATTACGTTGAACGGCAGGAAGGCGGAAGGAAAGGAAATGCTTGCAAAGGGGGATGAGGTGCAGTTTTTCTTCTCAGAGGAAACCTTCGCTAAGTTTTCCGGCAGAACGACCGGCAAATCCGATGCATTCGGGAAGGTGGCTGGGAATGCATCCCCTCAGGCTGCCGAATACCTTCGTGCCTATTCTGTCATCCGTGGCGTTCAGGTGCTTTATGAGGATGAACATGTCATTTTGTTGAACAAGCCGGTAGGGGTACTGACGCAGAAAGCTTCCCCGAAGGATTCCTCCCTGAATGAATGGCTGATTGGATATTTGCTGGAAAGCGGTGCCATTACGGCGGAGGAGCTTCGCAGCTTCCGACCGTCCGTAGCAAACCGTCTGGACCGTAATACCAGCGGCATTGTGCTTTGCGGCAAATCTCTTGCAGGCTCTCAGGCATTGAGCCGTATCATCAAGGAGAGAAGTCTTCAGAAATACTATCATACCGTATGTGCGGGGGATTTGGACCGGGAACAGCATTTAAAAGGATATTTACATAAGGATGAGGAAAGCAATAAGGTAACTGTTCGGGAGGAATTGCCGCAGGATGGCAGGGAAGAGACTTACAGCCCTATCGAAACCTCCTACCGGCCTCTTCGCAGGAATCATGGGTATACCCTGTTGGAGGTAGAACTGATTACCGGCAAAACCCATCAGATTCGTTCTCATTTAGCATTTATCGGTCACCCCATCATAGGAGACGGAAAATACGGAGCACAGCAATCCAATCGGGTCTTTCGCGAAGAATATTCCCTGAAGCATCAGCTCCTGCATGCTTATCGGGTTGTTTTTCCAAAGGAGGGCGGTATCCTTGCACCGCTGAGCGGCAGGGAGGTGGTTGCACCCTACCCCAAGCTTTTTGCCCGAGTGGTATCGGATTTGTTTGCGGAAGCATGAATTTGTGATATTTTTGCAGATAGAAAGGCGCATCGCTATGGCTACTTGGAATTCCAGAGGACTTCGCGGTTCCACCCTGGAGGACATGATTAACAGAACAAATGAGAAATATGAGGCCGGCGGTCTGGCACTGATTCAGAAGGTTCCCACCCCCATAACGCCCATCAAGATGGATAAGGAGCACAGACAGATTACCCTTGCCTATTTTGAACAGAAGAGTACCGTGGACTACATCGGTGCAGTGCAGGGGATTCCGGTATGCTTTGACGCAAAGGAATGTGCGGTGGATACCTTTTCCCTGCAGAATATCCATGAGCACCAGGTGGAATTCATGCGAAAATTTGAAGCCCAGGGGGGCATCGCCTTTTTCCTGATTTACTATACCCATAAGGATGTGCTGTATTATCTGCCCTATGAAATGCTGCGCTTCTTCTGGGACAGAGCGAAGGAGGGCGGCAGGAAAAGCTTCCGTTATGAGGAGCTGAATCCGGAATATATTCTTCCCAAGAAGCACGGCATTTTAGTGCCTTATCTGGATATGCTCCGGAAGGATTTGGAGGAGCGTTAAAGAAAGCCTTGACAGATATGCTTTCTTTCGTTATACTACTAGATAGTTTAATTTGCTACCATGGTAGCGTACTAAAGTGCCGTGTATGGAACCGGCATGAAATGAGATGAATGAGGTAACTATGAGCACAAAATTACTACATACACCTGAGGGTGTCAGGGATATTTACGGACAGGAATATGAGAAAAAGCTGTGTGTGGAGGAGAAAATACACAGTGTCATCAAGGCTTACGGATATGAGGATATTCAGACACCAACCTTTGAATTCTTTGATGTATTTTCTAAGGAAATCGGTACCACACCCAGCAAGGAGTTATACAAGTTCTTCGATAAAGAAGGAAATACCTTGGTACTGCGTCCGGATTTCACACCTTCCATCGCACGATGTGCGGCGAAATATTTCATGGAAGAGCAGGTGCCCATCCGTTTCAGTTATATGGGGAATACCTTTACGAACACCTCCAATCTGCAGGGAAAATTAAAAGAGGTCACTCAGATGGGTGCGGAATTGATTAACGACACCTCTGTGGAGGCGGATGCGGAAATTATCAGCCTGGTGATTGAGGCTATGAAGAATACCGGTCTGGAGCGTTTCCAGATAAGCATCGGTGAGGTGGAATATTTCAAAGGTCTCTGTGAGGAAGCCGGTTTTGACGAGGAGACCGAAATGAACCTTCGCGCCTGCATCTCCGGCAAGAATTATTTTGCAGCACAGGAATTACTGAATGAGCGCAATGTGGCGGAGCCCTATCGCAGCATTTTGCTTCAGGTTGCGGATATGTTCGGCAATATGACTTCTCTGGCAGCTGCTAAGGCGCTGGTGAAGAATCAGCGCTCTCTGAATGCCATTGAGCGGCTGGAAAAGCTGTATGAGGTCTTAAAGCTGTATGGCGTTGCAGAGTATGTATCCTTTGACTTAGGGATGCTCAGCAAATACAATTATTACACAGGTGTCATTTTTAAAGCCTATACCTATGGAGTTGGCGACGCAGTTGTCAAGGGCGGAAGATATAACAATCTGTTGAAGCAATTCGGAAAGGAAGCCCCCGCCATCGGTTTTGTGGTGGTGATTGATGATATGATGGAGGCACTGTCCAGACAAAGGGTAAGCCATGAGCTTCCTTCCAAGAAACAGCAGATTACCTATGAGACGGATAATACGAAGGATTTCAGCGAGAAGCTGAAGCAGGCTCAGAAGCTGCGCAGGGAGGGTATCGCCGTGGAGCTTGTTCCGCTGAAGCAATCAGCTGAAGGAATCAGTTGAAGCAATCAAAGGAATGAAGATAAATAAGGTTTGAAGAAATGATAGGAAATAAAGGAATGTTAAACGTATGAGTGATGAGAGATATTTAACCTTTGCACTGGGCAAGGGCAGACTGGCAAATAAAACCCTGGAATTGTTCGAGCAGCTTGGCATTACCTGCGAAGAGATGAAGGATAAGGATTCCAGAAAATTGATTTTTGTAAATGAAGAATTGAAGCTTCGTTTTTTCCTTGCAAAGGGTCCTGATGTTCCCACCTATGTGGAGTACGGTGCGGCCGATATCGGTGTAGTTGGCAAGGATACCATCATGGAGGAAAACCGCAATGTTTTTGAGGTGCTGGATTTAGGCTTCGGAAAATGCCGTATGTGCGTATGCGGCCCCGAATCTGTGAGAGAGCTTTTACAGCATCACGAAAGAATCCGTGTTGCCAGCAAATATCCCGGGATTGCAAAGGATTATTTCTATAACAAAAAGCATCAAACGGTTGATATCATTAAATTGAACGGCTCTGTGGAGCTGGGCCCCTTGGTTGAGCTGTCCGATGTGATTGTGGATATTGTGGAGACCGGCTCCACACTGCATGAGAACGGCTTGACGGTACTGGAGGAGGTGTGTCCTCTCTCCGCCAGAATGATTGTAAACCCTGTGAGTATGCAGATGCAGACGGAGCGGATCAAGGAATTGATTACCGGTATCCGTGAAAAGCTTTAAGCCTGTGCAAGGCTTACTACAGAGAAAAGGAAAGGCAGAGAAGTATTATGAGAATCGTATCTTTATCCAACGAAACAAAGCAGAGTATTCTGAATGATTTATTAAAGAGAAGTCCCAACAATTATACCCGATACGAGGATACTGTAAACGAGATTATCGAAAACGTAAAAACAAAGGGTGATGAGGCAGTCTTTGATTACACCCGGAAATTCGATAAATTTGAATTGACACCCGAGAATATCAGGGTTTCTAAGGAGGAGATTGCAGAGGCTTACAAGCAGCTTGATGAGAAATTAATCGATGTGCTCAAGCAGTCCGCTGAGAATATCCGTTCCTTTCACACCAAGCAGCTTCGCAACAGCTGGTTTGATTCCAAGGAGGACGGTACCATTCTGGGCATGAAGATTACGGCCATTGATAAAGCAGGTGTGTATGTACCCGGCGGCAAGGCTGCCTATCCCTCCAGTGTGCTGATGAATGTCATTCCCGCCAAGGTAGCAGGAGTGAATCAGATTATCATGGTGACACCTCCCGGCGCAGACGGCAGGGTCAATCCCGGAACCCTGGTTGCAGCGGATATTGCAGGTGTGGATACCATTTATAAAGTGGGTGGCGCTCAGGCAATCGCAGCTCTTGCATTTGGTACCAAATCCATTCCTAAGGTGGATAAAATCACAGGACCCGGCAATATTTTCGTGGCATTGGCAAAGAAGGCGGTATATGGCTATGTCAGCATTGATTCCATTGCCGGTCCCAGCGAAATATTGGTTTTGGCAGACGAAACAGCAAATCCCCGCTATGTAGCTGCAGATTTACTTTCTCAGGCAGAGCATGATGAACTGGCAAGCGCCATTTTGATTACCACCTCAGCAGAGCTTGCCCGGAAGGTATCCGAGGAAGTGGACGGATTTGTAAGCAAGCTGTCCAGAACAGCGATTATGCAGAAATCACTGGAGAATTACGGATATATTTTACTGGCTGAGAATATGCAGGATGCCATTGATGCGGCAAACGCAATCGCTTCCGAACACCTTGAGATTCTCACCAAGAATCCCTTCGATACCATGACGCGTATCCGCAATGCCGGTGCGATTTTCTTAGGAGAGTACTCCTCAGAGCCCTTGGGGGATTATTTTGCAGGACCCAACCATATCCTTCCTACCAACGGCACCGCAAAGTTCTTCTCACCGGTAAATGTGGATGATTTTATCAAGAAGACCAGCATTATTTCCTATTCTCAGGAGGCCTTGGAGAAGGTTCACAAGGAGATTGAGTTGTTTGCGGAAAGTGAAGGCTTGACCGCTCACGCAAACAGTATTAAAGTTAGATTTGAAGAAAATTAGGCAAAAGGAGAGTTCCTATGGCACGTACAGCATCCGTGAATCGTAAAACCAAAGAGACAGACATCGCAATCAGCTTCAACCTGGACGGAAGCGGTTCCTCCGTCATAGATACCGGAATCGGGTTCTTTGACCATATGTTAGAGGGCTTTGCAAAGCACGGCTTTTTTGATCTAAATTGCAAGGTTACCGGAGATTTACAGGTGGATGGACATCACACGGTGGAGGATGCGGGAATTGTTCTGGGTCAGGCAATTGCACAGGCTGTGGGAGATAAGAAGGGCATCAGACGCTATGGTTACTTTATCCTTCCCATGGATGACGCTCTGGCTCTGTGTGCGGTAGACCTGTGCGGACGACCCTATCTGAATTTTGAATGTGAGTTCACCTCACCCAGAGTGGGATATCTGGATACGGAGCTTGTGAGGGAATTCTTCTATGCAATATCCTACAGTGCCGGAATGAATCTCCATATTAAAATGCTTTCCGGCAGCAACAACCATCACATGATTGAAGCCATGTTCAAGGCCTTCGCAAAGGCGCTGGATATGGCTACCGGATATGATTCCCGTGTGACGGATGTGCTGAGTACCAAAGGAAGTCTCTAGAAAGGAAATACCTATGATGACCAAAAAATTTGTTCCCTGCATTTATTTATACCAAGGGCATGCAGTGAGAAGCTTAGAGGATACTACTGTAGTAGAAAACGACCCACTTGCACTTGTCAGACTTTATAACGAGAATAATGCTGATGAATTGCTTGTGTTTGACATGTCCTCCGGCGATGCGGAGCATGATGCGGCTTTAGACATCATGAAAGAAATCTGTGCCGTGGCGGAGATGGATGTCATCGGTGCCGGCAATGTGAAGCGTATGGAGGATATCAAGAAGATTCTTTATACAGGATGCAAGAAAGCGGTTCTGGACTACGAAAAGGAAAGCAATATCGCAATTACCGAGGAGGTGTCGCTGAAATTCGGAAGGGAAAAACTTCTGGTATCCTTCCGAAATCTCTCCGCCTTGAAGCAGAATAAGGAATTGTCGGAGAAATACATATCCGGTATGGTTCTGATGGATCCCCATGTGCTTACGGAGACCATAGAGCTTACGGATTTACCCTTCCTTGTACAGATAGAGCAGATTGCCTTAAATAAGCTGCTGGAGGTCTTCTCCTTTGAGAACGTTTGCGGTGTGACAGGTAATGCCATCAATGACAATATCAAGGAAATTCCAGCACTGAAGGAGCTCTGTCAGGAGAATCATATCGCCATTGAAGCCTTTCAGGCAGCCTACAAATGGGCTGATTTTAAATTGAACAGCGATGGAATGATTCCGGTGATTGTACAGGATTACCGCACCTCTGAGGTGCTGATGATGGCATATATGAACGAGGAGGCTTACAATGCCACCTTAAAGACCGGAAGGATGACCTATTACAGCAGAAGCCGCAAGGAGCTTTGGCTCAAGGGTGAGACCAGCGGGCATTTCCAGTATGTGAAGAGTCTTGCTGCCGACTGTGATATGGATACCATTCTGGCAAAGGTATCCCAGGTGGGCGCCGCCTGTCATACAGGTGCAAAAAGCTGCTTTTTCAACGAAATTACCAAAAAAGCCTACGAGGAAAGTGCAAATCCCCTTCTGGTATTTGAGGAAGTATTCAATGTCATTAAGGACCGAAAGATTCATCCCAAGGAAGGCTCCTACACCAATTATCTGTTTGACAAGGGAATTGATAAAATCTTAAAGAAACTGGGTGAGGAGGCTACGGAAATCGTTATAGCAGCCAAGAATCCCAACGCCAATGAAGTCAAATATGAAATCAGTGATTTCCTCTACCACATGATGGTTCTCATGGCCGAGAAGGATGTGACCTGGGAGGAGATTACCACGGAGCTGGCGAACCGTTAGAATTCCTGTAAAGCACTTCTATTTAGAGGTGCTTTTTTGATGCATTCATGATATAATACTCTAAATGTTTCCAAACATAAGAGTAAGTACAGACAAAAGGAGATTACGAATATGCCCTCAGCAGGTAAAGAATTATGTGAAAGAATAATGAACAATATCGAAAAAGTCATTGTAGGCAAGGAGCGGACAGTAAAGCTTCTGGTGACCTCGTTGATAGCGGACGGACATGTGCTGCTTGAGGATGTACCCGGCACCGGGAAAACGAAGCTTGCAAAAACGCTTGCAAAGTCCTTGAATGCTGAGTTCTCCAGAATTCAGTTCACGCCTGATTTGCTTCCCAGCGATATTACGGGATTGAATATTTATGACAGACAGAAAAACGAATTTGTCCTTCGCAATGGGCCGGTATTTACCAATATCCTTCTGGCTGATGAGATAAACCGTGCAACCCCCAGAACACAGGCCGGCCTGCTGGAGTGTATGGAGGAGAGGCAGGTTACCATTGATGGTGTCAGCTATGAACCCGGTCATCCCTTCTTTGTAATTGCAACGCAGAACCCTGTGGAAACCTCCGGAACCTTTCCTTTGCCTGAGGCGCAGATGGACCGCTTTATGATGAAATTGTCCATGGGACTTCCCGAGCGTGAGGAGGAGCTTTCCATTTTAAACCGTTATATGAGTGAGGAACCTCTTGCAAGGCTGGATGCCGTTATGTCCTTAGAAGAATTACAGGAAGCAAAGGAGGCTGCCAATGGTATCTATGTACATTCCTGCATACTGCAGTATATGGTAGATATGATTGAAGCCACCAGAAAAGCGGACGGAGTGATGATGGGTGTCAGCCCCAGAGGAAGTCTCGCCCTGCTTCGCTGTGCAAAGTCCTACGCTTATTTGAATGGCAGGGATTATGTGATTCCTGATGATGTGAAGGAATTGGCTCTTCCCGTTCTTGCCCATCGTATCGTGATGGGATATGCAGATAACCGCGGTGCAGAGAGATTGATGGAAGAAATTATACAGAAAACGCCGGTTCCTACGGAAGACTTTACCAGATAAGAAATCATTCCGGGGAAGAATAAAGAAATGATACAATTGTTGGAAATCGGGCTGCTTGCCCTGTTACTTTTTTGGATACAACAAAAAATATATACACAATTATGGCAGAAGAATCTGACGGCCACATTATCCTTTCAAACACCATGTATTTTTGAGGGAGAGCAGGGAAGTCTTCAGGAGGTCATTGAGAACAGAAAACGTCTCCCCTTATCCATGCTGAAGGTGAAGTTTCAAACCAGCCGGAATCTGGTTTTTGATTCTGCTAAGGGTTCCCGCACCACAGACCAATATTATCGGAATGATGTCTTTCATGTGGGCGGCGGTGAGAAGATTACCAGAACCGTTCCCTTTGCGGGTGGTAAGCGTGGCTATTATCAGATTCATGCGTTGGATTTAGTGGCATCGGATTTGTTTCTGACGAAGCAGATGGTTAGCACAGTTCCCGTGAACAAATCCATTTATGTATATCCCAAGCCCTTTGACAGTGAGGAGTTTCAGCTTGCGCTGCAGCAGTTAAACGGTGAGGTGATATCCCGGAGGCATTTGATAGAGGATCCCTTTGAATACCGTGGTATCAGAGAGTACCAGCCCTTTGATGACATCCGCAGCATTAACTGGAAGGCAACAGCCAAGACGGATGAATTGAAGGTGACTCAGAAAAATTATACCTCCATCCCCTCTGTGCGTATTTTCTTTAATATCGAGGACAGAGGTGTGCTGAAGAAGGAGGATTGTGTGGAGGCTTGTCTGCAGCTTGCGGCAGGTCTCGGAAAATTTTTCACCGGGCAGGGTGTGCGTGTGAGCTGTTATGGTAACGGCAGGGATTTGATGACGGACAATCCGGTGATACTGGAGGACGGTGCCGGCAAGGGACAGCTGGAACAGCTTTACAGAACGCTGGCCAGAGTGGATACGGCGAAACCGGTTGCAAATTTCACGGATTACTTTTCCGAACCGTTATTGCGTTCCTCCCACAACACCATTACCTGTCTGATTGCGCCCAATCATTATCCGGATTTTGTGGAATTGGCGGAACGTTTGCAGCTTAAGGGAGAGCGTTTCCTCTGGTTTTACCCGGTGTGGGAAAGCACGGAGCCTGAGCTTCCGGAGAGTGTGCGGGAGCATATCAAGGTGATTCATATCCGTCAGGTATGATACAAAATATGCCAGAAAGGAGTACCTGTATGAAAGGTAAACAGAATTCCATTATGCTTTTAAGAGAATTGCTTGTGACCCAGATGAATCATTGGACATTTTTTCCTGTCTATTTGACCATTGTAGTGATACTAAGCGATATTTCCGAGTCAGGTACACCCAAGATTTCCTTTTGGCTTCTCTCCGGAGTGGTTCCGTTTCTTTTTTATCTTGCAAGAACCGGGCTGAAATTCTTTTGGATGCTCCTTGTGCATATAGCAGTTTTGGGTATTTATGTCGTTCTGCCCTTTGAAAATGCTGTGATTAAGGTGATACAGCTTACGGTAGCCTTGGTCTATGTTATCTATTCCATTGTACTTTGGGTTAAGGAAAGGGAGAAGAAGGATGCCCGAATCCTTCCCCTTCTTATGGTTGGATTGTCTGTAGCATGTGTCTATATGCTCCACCATCAGGAGCACGGGGAATGGGATTTTGCAATCATTACCTGCCTGATAGCTGTCATTGGCCTTTATTTTATCAATTATTATGTAGAACAGTATCAGAATTTCCTGACGGTGAATCAAAGCAGCGCAGGGCATATTCCTGCGCAAGAAATGTTCCGTTCGGGGATGGGGCTGGTCGTCGGATATACAGGTGTCGGTATTCTACTGTTAATCTTCATTTCGAACGGTCAATGGCTGCTTACGATTCTGAATGCATGCAGATGGGCTTTAAGCCTTCTGGTCAGAGGGCTTCAGGCGCTTTTCCCCTATAGAGAAACGCAAGGGGAGGAGCTGACCGTAAACGAAAAGGTTGATATGGCAGGAGATATGATGGCTGGTCTGGAGCCGGGAGAAGGCTTCTGGCTATGGCAGGTTCTGGAGTATGTGATTATCTTTGTATTTCTGGCACTTTTTGTGCTGGTGCTGGTAAAAGGTCTCGTCAGTCTGTTCCGGCTGCTTTTGAAGCTTATGAAACGGTCAAATTATGTTAAAAATGATACCCGGGAGGCTTCTGTGGTGGATGTGCGTGAAAAATGTGAGATTATCCGCGGTAATCAGCTGAAGAAGAATTTTTCACTATGGAACCTGAATTCAGCGGACCGCATCCGGCATCTGTACAAGAAAAGGTTGCTTGCTTCGCAGTCCCTCCTGACAAACGGGAACGGAAAAGAGAAATTAAACCTGTTTACAGCACGGGAAAGCGGCACAATTCTTAAGAGGGAGGAGCTTTCCGGTCTCTATGAAAAAGCACGCTACTCCCGGGAAGAGTGCAGCAGCGAGGATGTTAGGCATATGAAAACAGCATGCAAGTAGTGATAAGGTAAATGTAGGATAGAATACATGCCGGAAAGAAATGATAGAAAGAGGATGTTATATGAGCGACAAATTAGCTTTGTCAGACGATATCTTAATGAAAATTGAAAAACCCGCCCGCTATATCGGTCATGAGGTCAATGCGGTAGTGAAGGATAAGGATAAGGTAAAGGTACGCTTTGCCATGTGCTTCCCCGATGTCTATGAAATCGGTATGTCTCATTTGGGCATACAGATTCTCTATGATATGTTCAACTCCATGGAGGATGTGTGGTGTGAACGTGTCTATTCTCCGTGGCTTGATTTAGACAAGATTATGCGTGAAGAAAAGATTCCGCTGTTTGCCTTGGAATCTCAAGACCCTATTAAGGATTTTGATTTTCTGGGTATTACCATTCAATATGAGATGTGTTATACCAACATTTTACAGGTATTGGATTTGGCACAGCTTCCCCTGCTGGCCTCTGAAAGAGACGATACTTGTCCCATTGTAATCGGCGGAGGACCCTGCTCCTACAATCCGGAGCCCGTTGCTGATTTTTTTGATATGTTCTATATCGGCGAGGGCGAGACTCAGTATGCCAATTTACTGCAATTATATAAAGAATGTAAAGCGGAGGGAGTAGGGCGCAAGGAGTTTTTACGTCGCGCCGCAAGACTTCCCGGCATTTACGTCCCGGCATTCTATGAGGTTACCTATCATGAGGATGGCACAATCCAATCCTTTGCTCCTACAGAAGAAGGTATTCCGGCAACCATCACCAAGGAAATCGAAATGAATGTAACGGATACCTATTATCCCATGAAGCCTGTTGTACCTTATATGAAGGTTACGCAGGACAGAGTGGTGCTGGAGATTCAGCGTGGCTGCATCCGCGGCTGCAGGTTCTGTCAGGCAGGACAGCTCTATCGTCCCGTGCGGGAAAGAGATGTGGAGCAGCTGAAGAGATATGCTGTGGAAATGTTGAAAAACACAGGACATGAAGAAATTTCTTTAAGTTCCTTAAGCTCCAGTGATTACAGCAAGCTACCGGAATTGATAGATTTTCTGATAGAAGAATGCAATAAAAAACATATAAACATTTCTCTGCCTTCCCTTCGAATTGACGCATTTTCCCTGGATGTGATGAGTAAGGTACAGGATGTGAAGAAATCCAGCCTCACCTTTGCACCGGAGGCAGGCAGTCAGAGATTGAGAAACGTGATTAATAAGGGATTGACCGAGGAGGTCATTCTGAAAGGCTCTGCACTTGCCTTCGAGGGCGGCTGGACCAGAGTAAAGCTATACTTCATGCTGGGACTTCCCATGGAGACGGAGGAGGATATCCGTGGAATTGCCGAGCTTTCCAACAAGATAGCTGCTACCTTCTTTGAGACTGTACCCAAGGAGAAGCGGGTGAACGGTAAGGTTCAGATAGTCACCAGCACCTCCTTCTTTGTGCCGAAGCCCTTTACCCCATTTCAGTGGGCACCGCAGTGCACAAAGGAGGAATTCGTGGAGAAGGCATATCAGACCAAGAAAGCTATAACGGAGCAGTTGAATCAAAAGAGCATCAAATATAACTGGCACGAAGCGGATGCCAGTGTGCTGGAGGGTGTTCTGGCAAGAGGGGACAGACGATTGTCACAGGTACTTCTTAAGGTCTATGAGAAGGGCTGCTTTTATGATGCCTGGAGCGAATATTTCCGCAATGATGTATGGATGGAGACCTTTGAGGAATGTGGTCTTTCCGTGGATTTCTACAGTCACAGAGAACGCGATTTGGATGAGATTCTGCCTTGGGATTTCATTGATTGCGGTGTGACCAAGGAATTTTTAAAGAGAGAATGGTTAAAGGCTCAAAGGGAAGAAATATCCGAGAATTGCAAGCTGAAATGTCAGGGCTGCGGAGCGAACCGTTTCGGCGGAGGCATCTGTTTTGAAGAAAGAAGCGCGCAGTAGGATTGGAAAACAGCTTGGAAAGGTAATAATAATCTATGAAATTAAGAGTGAAATTCAGAAAATACGGTTCCATCCGTTTCATCGGACATTTGGACGTTATGAGATTTTTCCAGAAGGCAATCAGAAGGGCTGAAATTGACATTGCCTATTCCACAGGCTTCAGTCCCCATCAGATTATGTCCTTCGCCGCACCCCTGGGTGTGGGGCTGGAGAGCAATGGGGAATATATGGACATCGAAGTAAATTCCATCACCACCTGTGCAGAGGTTGCAGAGCGGTTAAACCGTGCAAGCGTTCCGGGAATTGAAATCACCTCCGTGAAGGTTCTTCCCGAGAATGCCGGAAATGCCATGGCAAGTGTGGCAGCTGCTTCTTACACGGTAAGGTTCCGTGAGGGACGTGCACCCAAAACGGATATCGCCAAAGCGCTTCCTGCTTTTCTTACCCGGGCACACATTTTTATTACCAAGGAGGGGAAAAAGGGTTCCAGAGAGGTGGATATCAGACAGGGAATCTATGAGCTCACATGGAAAGAGGAAGCTTTCCGGATGCTGTTGGATGCCTCCAGTGCCGGCAATATCAAGCCTGCACAGGTTCTGGAAGCCCTGCTGGCAGACAACGGAGAGCAGCTGCAGGAGAATGCCTTGCTGATTACCAGAGAAGATACCTTCATGGATATCGGCGAAAACGGAGAGAGAAACCTTGTGCCACTGGACAATATCGGCATGGAAGCCTGAAAGAGAATTGACAGAGCTTGAAAGAGTTTGAAAAAGTTTAAAAGAGAATGGTTGATAAACCGGGAGGGAATGAAATAAAAAGGGAGGGATGACAGACTTGAGCCGCAGAATTACAACGGGTAGCTCCCATACGGACGAATATAGCCAAAGCATATCGGATACCACATATGGTAAGGTTATATTCACGACCTACAAGGGACAGCTGTGCGGTCTGTATCTGTGTGAAAACCGTCTTTTGGCGGCACAGGTGATGGACAATGGCACAAGCCGTATCGGAGCGGTATATATCGGAAAAATTAAAAACATTGTGAAAAATATTGATGCCTGCTTTGTAGAGATTGCAAATGGAGAAATCTGCTTTCTTGCCCGAAAAGATGCATACAATCCAATACTATTAAATCGCAAATATGACGGGAGACTGTTGGAGGGAGACGAGCTTCTGATTCAACTGTGCCGAGAGGCACAAAAGACCAAGCAGGCCTCTGTGACAGCCAATCTTTCTCTCTCTAATGAATATGCGGTAATCAGCATTGGTTCTAAAAGGGTTGGATATTCCGGAAAGCTGGAGAAAAGCAAAAAAGAAGAAATCAGGAATTGGCTTATCCAAAATAAACTGCTGCAGGGAAGTGATTTTAGATACGAAGATGTCAACGAGAATGCTAATAAGGATACTGAAGATATGAAGCCATCTCTGGGTCTTGTGCTTCGCACCAAGGCGGGCACTTGTACAGAGGAAGTCCTTCTTGGCAAGCTTCATGAGCTTATGAAGGATTTTCATACCATGATACAGACGGCGCAGCACAGAACCTGCTTCAGCTGTATCAGAAGGGCACCGGAGGAATTTGAAGCAATTCTCGACCAAATGGTATATTCCTACGAATACAATGAAATTCTGACGGATGATGCACAGCTGTTTGACAAATTATCAGCCTACTGTAAGGAGCACTTACCGGATAAGACCGTGCGGCTCTATCAGGATGAGACCTTCAGCCTTTCAAAACTGTATTCTCTGGAGTCCAAGCTGGATACCGCCTTAAACAAGCGTATTTGGCTCAAATCGGGGGGATATCTTGTTATCGAACAGACTGAGGCACTGACCGTTATTGACGTAAATACGGGCAAATACGAAGCCACAGGGTCATCCTCGGATACCTTTGAGGTCATCAACAGGGAAGCGGCAAGAGAAGTGGCAATACAATTGCGGCTGAGAAATCTGTCCGGCATTATCATTGTTGATTTTATCAATATGAAATCAAAGGAAGCAGAGGAAAACCTGTTACATTATTTGCAAGATTTAGTACACAAGGATAAAGTCAAAACCTCTGTGGTGGATATCACACCTCTGGGTCTGGTGGAGATTACAAGGAAGAAACAGAATAAGACATTGCGGGAACAATTTATAAAGGTGGTTTGAAACAGTGCAATTCTTGAAATTTGAGAAGGTCAAAGATGGAAAATATCTGAAAAACTACGAAATCACATATCAAAATAAGGTCGGTAAAGAAAAGAAATATGAGATTGTCAGCAGACGTGAGCTCAAAAATATTGATGACTTAGGCGGTGCCCCCAGTGGAGTCTCCATTGTGGCAATGCATGGAGACAGGATGCTTTTGTTGCATGAATTCCGCATGGGTGTCAATCGAAAAATATATAATCTCTGTGCCGGTATGTTGGAACACGGCGAAGCAATAGAAGAGTGTATCGAAAGAGAATTGTATGAGGAGACCGGCTTACAGGTATCCTGTATCCGGAAAATTCTTCCGCCTTCCTATGCAGCAGTGGCAATTTCCGACACCACTACTTACATTGCATTTGTGGATGTTGAGGGAAAGTTTGCTGATCATACCTCCGATAACGAAGAAATTGATGCACGGTTTTACAATCGCGAAGAAATAAAAGCTTTGCTGGAAACAGAACCTTTCAGCTCCAGGGCACAGATGGCAGCCTATTTTTTTGCTTATTTCGATATATAAAAAATATTCATTTATGATGCTAATAAACACAATACAGAAAGAGGAATTCACATGAAAATTTTTGCTTATGCATTACGCGAATTTGACGAAAAAGAATTTTTTGAACAATTCTCCAAGGAATTTCATTGCGAATACGGGTATACCACAGAATATCCCAGTCCGGAGAATATAGAGCTGGCTCGCGGATATGATGCCATCAGTGCCACACCATGTGATCTGGGGGCAGATATGCTGGAGCGCTTTTACGAAGTAGGAGTGCGCTACATTGCAACCCGCTCCATCGGCTTTGACCATATCGATCTGGTACGAGCCAAGGAACTTGGAATCGGTGTTTCCCACGTATCCTATGCGCCGGAAACGGTTGCCGATTACGCTATTATGCTGATTCTTATGTGTTGTCGTAAAATATATCCGATTCTGGAACGCTCCAAGATTCAGGATTACACATTAAAAGGGAAAATGGGCAAAGATTTATGTGACTGCACTGTAGGAGTCATCGGAACCGGTCAGATTGGCAAAACGGTAATGAAACATTTATCTTCCTTCGGATGTAAATTGCTTGCTTATGACCTTTTTCCCAACAAAGAATGTGCGGAATTGGGCTCTTATGTATCTTTGGAGGAGCTATATGCAAAGAGTGATATCATCACACTGCACACACCTGCAAATGCAGAAAGCTATCATATGCTTAACAGCAAAGCATTTTCTCAAATGAAGGATGACGTCATCATTATCAATACCGCCAGAGGAGCCTTGATTGACACCGATGCGTTGATTGAAGCCTTGGAATCCGGCAAGGTAGGACATGCCGCCTTAGATGTTTTGGAGCAGGAAGATGGATTGTATTACAGCAATCGTATCGGAGATGTCATAAATAATCGTTCTATGGCAATTTTACGTTCGTTCCCCAATGTCATTCTTTCTCCGCACACCGCTTTCTACACTGAAAAAGTAGTTCGTGACATGGCATATAAAGCCATTAAGAGCGTGCATGATATGATGAATGGAATTGAGAATCCGTTGGTGATTCTGTAAGAAATTATTTCTGTTAGAGTATTCTATGAAAGTATTTCTGTGAGAGGAGAGTCAGTTGAATATGTCAGATACAGGTGGCTGTGATGAGCAAATTTGCAAGGATTTATTTACTATGCAGGATATAAAATATCGTGATTTTCACTCCAAATTGATTCCAACCATAAATCCCGAGCTTGTCATCGGTGTAAGGACTCCCAAGTTGCGCAAATACGCCAAAAAGCTGTCCGGTACTCATACAGCAGATAACTTTGTGAATAATTTACCACACAAATTTTATGAAGAAAACAACCTTCACGGATTTCTAATAGAAGAGAGAAAAGATTATGATTCTGTAATATCTGCGCTGGATTCTTTTTTACCATATGTTGATAATTGGGCAACCTGCGATATGATTTCTCCGAAGGTTTTTAAAAAGCATTTGGACGAATTACAAAGCAAGATAAAAGAATGGATATCCTCAGAACATACCTACACCAAACGATTTGGTATCGGAATGCTGATGAAGTATTATTTGGACGATGAATTTTCCACGGAATATCTTGACCTGGTAGCTTCTGTAGTTTCTGATGAATACTATATAAATATGATGGTTGCCTGGTATTTTGCCACAGCACTTGCTAAACAATATGATGCAACGTTACCCTATATTGAAAAGCATAAATTAAGTCTCTGGACACACAATAAAGCGATTCAAAAATCTGTCGAAAGTTATCGTATCACTTCAGAACAAAAAATATATTTAAAAAGTTTAAAGAGAAAAGCATAAAAAACCCCTAAAAGAAAAGTTCCCGATGTGGAGCCAACTATGCGCAAAACAACAGTTTAACGAATAGTTGGATGTGTTTTAGTTAATATACTACATAATCTCTGCTGAATCAAGTACTATGGTGAAGGGACCGTCATTTAAAAGAGAAACCTTCATATCTGCTCCAAATTCTCCTTGTTCCACGACCGGTATTTCCTGCTTGCATTTTTCAATTATATATTGATATAAGGCTTCGGCCATTTGTGGTTCACCGGCTTTGATGAAGGATGGTCTGTTTCCCTTTTTGCAGTCCGCATACAAGGTAAATTGGGAAATCAACAACAGTTGACCGTCTACGGTCTTTAAATCAAGGTTTGTCTTGCCGTTTTCATCCTCAAAAATCCGTAATCCAAGCATTTTCTTAGTCATTTTATCAGCAATTTCTTTGGTGTCTTCGTTGCTGATGCCTATCAATACCATAAAGCCTTCCTGAATCTGTCCGATTATTTTTTCATCTACAGTTACGCTTGCTTCAGATACTCTCTGTATAATAAAACGCATTTATTTCTCGTCCTCCAAATTTGAAGCATTTACATTGTCATAGGAATTCATTTTCTTGGAATCTATCCGACAGATAAATTCTTTGCCGAATACCACATTCCCTTTTTCCTTCTTCTTTAATCTATAGTCAGGAATATACTCATATAAGGTATTTTCCTTGATGGCTGCCACATTGATGTACGTATCCGTATCAACAGGCATGCTTTTGTTCTTTAATAAGGTACCGACGATGGACTTCATTGCAGCATAGATTACCGCGAAAACAGGAACACCGATTATCATACCGAATACGCCGAATAAACCGCCAAATAAGGTAATGGAAAAAATGACCCAGAAGCCGGATAATCCGGTGGAATCACCTAAAATCTTGGGGCCTAAAACATTGCCGTCAAATTGTTGTAAAATAATGATAAAAAGTGCAAAATATACACTATTGAGCGGGTGTGCCGGATCTACTACAAAAACCAGAATGGTGCAGGGAACACCGCCCAAATAAGGACCAAAGACAGGTATGACATTGGTTACACCTACTACTACACTTACCAAAACAGAATATGGTGTATGTAATATAGATGTTCCTACATAGCACAAAAGTCCAATGATGATGGAATCTAATATTTTGCCGCTGAGAAATCCGATAAAGGTTCTGTGGGTAAAGCGGAAATTATTGATAATGATATTGGCTTTCTCTGTATGAAAGAATGCATAGGTTAATTTCTTTGCCTGACCGGCAAATTTTTCTTTGCTTGCAAGAACATAGATGGAAATCATAAAACCAAGCAAAAAGTCCCATAAGAAATCAAATAAACTAATGACACTCAGAGATACTGTCTTTATCAACTCACTTGTCTTTGACAAAACATTATCGTTTAACCAGACTTCGAAGGTATCCGAAAAATTATCAATCAGCTTTATCACATTTGCTCCGATTTCCGGATAATCGTCTAAGATTAATTTGTTCAACCACTTAATAAAATTATTAATATAGGTATCGAAATTAATGATAATATACGAGACACTTGGAACAATTTGTGACACAAGCATGGCTATCAGGCTGTAAATAACGGCGTAAAAAAGAAACACGGTCAGCACAATCGAGATTCCTCTGATAATCCTTGAGCGCTTCGCGGAAGCTTTGATTTTCAGCTTTTTACAGAGGGGATATATGATGCGATGCTCAATATTATTCAAGATAGGCGTCATCAAATAAGCCAACGAAAATCCCATAATAATCGGCAAAAGTAAACGCAAGGTATTGCTTAAATTTTGTTTAATGCTTGTACCGTGAAATAGGAAGTAATAAAACAATAAACCCCCTGCAATTACAAGAAATGCAGTTATGCCCCATTGAAACTGTTTGTTATTCTTTAATTTCATTAGACGACCTCTCTTCTGCTTTTTCGCCGATATATGATATATTATTCATATAATAATATAATACACTTAAAAATGTATTATAACAAGTAAAGAAATTGTTTATGAAACTATTGTTTTTGCACATCGAAAATTATAAAATATTCCTAGAGAAAATCATCTTCCTGGATATGAAAGGATATGAAAATGAAGCTTCAACAAGTACTCAGCAAGGTACGCTGCGCAATGGATGACTATCAAATGATTGAAAACGGTGACCGGATTGCAATCGGAATATCCGGCGGGAAGGACAGCCTGACTCTCCTCTATGCAATAAGTCAGCTAAAAAAATTTTATCCCCTGGAGTTTGATATCTGTGCAGTCACTGTGGATTTAGGCTTTCAAAATATTAATTTTGAAGAAATTAAGACTCTGTGTAATACTTTAAATGTGGAATACAAGATTGTCAAAACGGAAATTGCTCAGGTTGTATTCGATATCAGACAGGAATCCAATCCCTGTTCCCTATGCGCTAAAATGCGGAAAGGAGCTTTAAACGATGCAATTAAGGAAATGGGCTGCAATAAAATTGCATATGCACATCATAAGGATGATGTTATCGAATCCATGCTTATGTCGCTTATCTATGAAGGAAGATTTCACACCTTTTCGCCGGTTACCTATTTGGAACGTACCGGCATAACCGTTATTCGCCCACTGATATATCTGGCGGAGGCGGAGGTGATTGGTTTTGTAAATAAATATCAGGTTCCGGTTTTGAAAAATCCCTGTCCTGTAGATGGTCACACCAAAAGAGAATATATCAAAACTCTTCTACGACAGATAAATCTGGAAAATCCCGGTGTAAAGAACAGAATGTTCACTGCCATACAACAGAGCAATATGGAAGGATGGAATCTATAATGGCTGTATTAAATAAAGATAATTACCATGACGAACAAAACAAGCAAAATATTCTCAAACTTCGGGCTGTACTGGATACTCTTCCGCCCTTTTGTAAAACCTTTTTCCGCGGAATCGAGGACTATACTTCTACAAGAACCAGATTGGCATATGCTTACGATTTGCGTTTGTTTTTCGAATTTCTACATGAAAAAAACAGCATATGTGCAAAGATGGATATGAAAGAATATCCGATATCTATACTGGAACAAATTACGAGAATGGATATTGAAGAATATCTGGAGTACATGGGACTGTACCAGAAGGACGGCAAGGAAATCTCAAATGAAGAACGCGGTAAATCCAGAAAGCTTTCCGCTCTCAGAAGCTTTTATAACTATTTCTTTGAAAATGAAATGATTGAAAAAAATCCTGCAGCCTTGGTTCCCCTTCCCAAACGCCACGAAAAGGAAATTATTCGTTTAGAACCAAATGAAGTGGCTATTTTATTGGACCAGGTGGAGGACGGAACAAAATTAACAAAAAAAGAATTGGAATACCATAAAAAAACAAAAATTCGTGATGTAGCATTGCTTACTCTTCTGCTCGGTACCGGAATCCGTGTCTCAGAATGTGTGGGATTAGATATTTCAGATATTAATTTTGATGTTGGCGGAATTAAAATCAGGCGTAAGGGAGGATATGAGGCAGTTATATACTTTGGAGAAGAGGTAGAAACTGCGCTGCTTGATTATCTTGAACAAAGGGAACATATCATTCCGGTTGAAGGACATGAAAATGCACTGTTTTTGTCCCTGCAAAACCGCAGAATGGCCGTCCGCTCCGTAGAAAATTTGGTCAAAAAATATGCCTCAAGGGTCACAACCTTAAAGAAAATTACGCCCCACAAATTGCGCAGTACCTACGGAACCACTCTCTATCAGGAAACCGGAGATATCTATCTGGTTGCAGATGTCCTTGGACACAAGGATGTAAATACCACAAGAAAACACTATGCTGCGCAGGAGGATGAACGGCGCAGACGCGCAGCCGGAGCTGTACAGCTCAGAGAGAAAAGAGAAAAACAATAACACTATTTCACAAAATCAGATGAATAATAAGGAACTACCAGATGCTGACCGGCTTTGATATCTGCTTCAACATTCAAATGATTAATACTTCTTACCTCTTCTATGTAGGCATTCCTATCCTCGTACTGTTCATAATCAATGTACTGCTCAGCGATATCCCATAGTGTGTCGCCATAGGCTACGGTAATACTGGTATAATATTTGAAGGTCAGATCCTTTCCGGTATCAGCGCTGGATTTCAGGGAGCAATAAGATACAGCACATACCATAATGAGACAAAAGGTCATCAGAAACAGCATGCATCGGCGTCTGATTTCACGACGTCGTCTTAAGCTTCTCTTATATGCTCTCAATTCTCTGTCTGTCATCTCCGAAATATGTAATCCGCAATTCATAATACATCTTCTCCTATCTGCAAACATCTGTTCTGTTTGTATTATATCGAACATATATTCTTTTGTCAAGCAAAAATCGAACATATTTTTGGAATATATGTTTGCTTTTTGCCATTTCCTGTGTTATACTTAATGTAATAACTGAAAATGCTGTGATAGAAGCTTTTAAAATGGAGGATACATACATGGGATATGGTAAGATTACTGCCAAGCAGCAGGAAATTCTGGATTATATTAAAGATGAAATTTTGAAGAGAGGTTATCCGCCCACAGTTCGTGAGATTTGTGAAACGGTACATTTGAAGTCTACCTCTTCCGTTCACTCTCATCTTGAGACCCTGGAAAAGAACGGATATATCCGCAGAGATCCTACAAAGCCCCGTGCCATTGAAATATGTGATGACAGCTTTCAAATGGTTCGTACCGAGATGGTGAGTCTTCCCGTTATCGGAAATGTAGCTGCAGGTACTCCTATTTTAGCAGAGGAGAATATCGAAGAATACTTCCCTGTTCCGGCTGATGTCGTTCCCAAGGGGGAATCCTTTATCTTAAATGTCAGAGGAGATTCCATGATTAATGCAGGTATCTTTAACGGAGACCGTGTTTTCGTGCACTCCTGCAATACAGCCCGTAATGGCGAGATGGTTGTAGCTTTGATTGATGATTCCGCCACTGTCAAGACCTTTTACAAGGAGGACGGTCATGTGCGTTTACAGCCGGAGAATGATTCCATGAGTCCCATTATTGTTGATAATTGTCAAATTTTGGGAACGGTTTTCGGCGTTTTCCGCTTCTATCGGTAGCTTTATTTGTATTTTGAATAATTTTTTCCTGAATGGATATCCTAGTTCTTGTAGTACAACATTGCGCTGGTTAAACGCGCGGAAATGAGGATGTCATGGGAAATAAATTTTTAGATGGTACGGCACTGACCATTGCAATCATCGGTGCCATCAACTGGGGCTTGATCGGAATCTTCCGTTTTGATCTGGTTGCTTTTATTTTCGGCGATATGTCCTGGTTATCACGCATCGTATATGCGCTTGTAGGTATTTGTGGAATTTATCTTCTGACCTTCTATATGCGCCTTGGCGATAACGGTAGCGAAGCTTAAAGAAATGTACTTCTATATAAAGTTCCCCCTTTCATTAATCAGAATTATTTATGAAAGGGGGACTTTATTATGAAACATTATAGTTCTTTTATATTAATCTGCTTTCCGTCTCTCCAGATTCTTTCCAAATCATACAACAGACGGTTTTCCTTATCAAAAATATGAACAATGATATCTCCAAAATCCAGAAGTATCCAGTTGGCAGTATCATAGCCTTCGGTCTGCTTTGCAGGACATCCCGCACGCCCAAGCTTCTCATCTACATTGTCACAGAGTGCTTGAATCTGACTTCTGTTGCTACCGCCTGCGATAATAAAATAGTCCGCTATCACGGAAACTCCACTGATATCAATCACCTTAATGTCTTCTGCTTTTTTATCCTCTAACGCTTCAATGGCTAGCCTTGCTATTTCCTTTGAATTCATTCTTCATTACTCCTTTCATTTCGTCTCATCCGTTTCTCTGTCATAATAGGCAAAGGTATCGGCTGTCATCCTGTCTATTTCTCCACCGCGCTCCTTCAAATACGTCAGAGTGTCTTCCAATATTCTGAGCAATGCTTGGTCCAAATTGACAAATGCAGTTTTACGTATTTCGGGTAAATTGGGAGCACTGCTTCTTCCGGGTTCAATGTAATCAGCCACAAATATAATTTTTTCCAGAAGACTCATTCCGGGTCTTCCTGTTGTATGATACAAAATTGCATTCAATACATCCTGGTCAGAAACTTGATAATCCTGCTCCGCCAGAAAGCTTCCCACCTTGGAATGAAGCAGGGAAGCCTTTGTTTTCTCCAATTCCGTTACACTGAGATGATTTTTTTTACAGATGGATACCATATTCTCTAATGAAAGACACTTTGCGCAGTCATGTAACAGACCCGCAAGCTGCGCCTGATAAACGGAGCCGTTATATCGCATTGCCAGTGCAGCGGCTGTGTATGTCACACCTAAGGTGTGTTCATACCGTTTCTCATCCAGAATTATTTGTAGTTTTTTTCGGATATCAATCAGATTGTTTGCATTCATAATAACACCTTCTGTTATTCCTGATAGAAGCCATGCTTAGTTATATATTCCAAAGTCTTGTCCGGAATCAGATATTTTACACTCTTGCCAAGTCGGATTCTCTCACGCAGCTCTGTTGATGATATCTCTAAATTTAAAAAGGAATACAAAACAATTTTTGCTTGAAATTTAGTGTTCAATTCCTTGATTTTATCTTCCATTCCGGACAGGGAAGAACCATTTCTTGCCGCTGCAATCACGGTACAATTTTCAAAAATTCTTTCGGGGAATTTCCAATTTTCAATTGCAAACAGGCAATCAGCTCCGAAAATAAAGTAGAATTCATAGTCAGGATATTCTTTTACAAGCTGTTCCAGAGTCTCATAGCTATAGGTATAGCCTGAGCGCTTCACTTCTATATCAAGACATTTGAGCCGAGAATTTCCTTCTGTAGCAAGCTGTGTCATCATCAGACGTTCTTCGCCGGGCAAAACCTCTGTGTTTTGCTTCATGTAGGAGCAACCTGTTGGAATGAGCCATATTTCGTCAAGACAGCAATCATCCATCACACGTTCAGCCAACGATAAATGTCCTATATGAATTGGGTTGAAGGTACCGCCAATGAGTCCGATTTTTTTCATTATAGCTTCTCCCGATAATCTATCCTGTAACAAACGAATCAAAATATTTATCTTGGTAATTCGATTTTGGGATTATCCTTATTCGGCTTGTACAGAACAATTTTCTTTCCGATAACCTGAACTAACTGGGAATGGGTACGTTCCGCAACCATTTCACCAATTGCTCTCGGGTCATCAAAGCAATTCTTCAAGACAGCAATCTTAATTAATTCGTTATTGTGAAAGCATTCGCTGATTGCCTGTGTCAGCTCCGGTGTAAGGCTTGCTTTCCCCACCTGAAATACAGGATTTAAGTTGCTTGCAAGACTCATCAAATAAGCTCTTTGTTTGCTGGTCATATAGAAAACCTCCATTGTACCATATTAATTATTTGTAGTAATCAAAGGATAAACCATACATTCTTACAGTATCACCCTCCTGAATGCCCAACGCCTCCAGTTCATCCAGAATACCGGTATCTTTTAAGAAATTCTGGAAGAAGGTAAATCCTTTTTCGCTCTCCAGATTGGTATATCCCAGCATTTTCTCGATTCTGGGACCTTCAATCACATACTCATCCTCTTCCGCATCATAGTTTACGGTATAGGGCAGGTCAGAATAGCCTTTATTCAGCTCAGGGAAGTACTCTTGTTCAAATACGGTAATCTCTTCTCCGATATTCTGAACCATCTCGTACACATGGTAAAGAAGCTCCTTCACTCCTTCTCCGCTGACAGCAGAAATGGGATATACCTTAATCCCTTTAGGCTCAAATTCTGCCTTGATGGCATCTACGGGATTATTATCGGTATCATAAATGGCATCAATTTTGTTGGCGGCTATCACCTGCGGACGCATGGCAATCTCCGCATTATATGCCTCTAATTCTTTATTAATCGCATAGATATCCTGAATCGGATCCCGTCCTTCCGTTCCTGCAGCATCCACGATGTGAATGATGACCTTTGTGCGTTCAATATGGCGCAGGAATTCGTGTCCCAGTCCTACCCCTTCCGAAGCACCTTCAATCAATCCCGGAATATCTGCAATTACAAAGCCGCCAGTTCCCTCCAAATCAACTACACCGAGATTGGGGTTCAAAGTGGTAAAATGATAATTGGCAATCTTGGGCTTCGCATTGGTTACGCGGGAAAGAAAGGTAGATTTACCAACGTTCGGAAAGCCTACCAGTCCGACATCAGCGATTACCTTCAATTCCAGGGTAAGCTCCAACTCCTGAGCAGGCTGCCCCGGCTGGGCGTATTTGGGAGCCTGCATGGTACTGGTAGCATAATGCTGGTTGCCGTTACCGCCTCTGCCTCCCTTTAAGAGAACAACTCTCTTGTTATCTCCTGACATATCCGTGATTACCTGACCGCTTTCAGCTTCCTTGATAACGGTGCCGGCGGGCACTTTAATGATAATATCACTTCCGTCTTTTCCGCGGCAATTTTTTTTGCCGCCTTCTTCTCCGTCCTGTGCCTTATACTTTCTGATGTGACGAAAATCTATCAGAGTATTCAAGCCTTCGTCCACTACAAAAATCACATCTCCGCCACGACCGCCATCTCCTCCGTCGGGACCTCCGTTGGGAACATATTTCTCACGGCGAAAGGAAACATGTCCGTCTCCACCCTTACCGCTTCTAACATATATTCTCGCTCTATCAGCAAACATTAGGTTCTCCTCTCTAAAGCCTTTTGTGAAACGAACTTTAAAAGGCTTCAAACAAGCATTATGTTTGAAGCCCTTGAACAATCTTATTTCTCTACAGGATATACGGAAGCCTGTTTCTTGTCTCTTCCTTTTCTTTCAAAACGAAGAACACCATCAACCAAAGCAAACAAGGTATCATCTCCGCCAATTCCAACATTAATGCCGGGGTGAATCTTGGTTCCGCGCTGTCTGTACAGAATGTTACCGGCCTTAACGAACTGGCCGTCAGCTCTCTTCGCACCTAATCTCTTGGATTCGGAATCTCTACCGTTCTTGGTAGAACCAACTCCCTTTTTATGAGCGAAAAATTGAAGGTTCATATTTAACATGGTTTACACCTCCTCGAATTTTACTTGCAAATAACGTTCGCCGTATTCCTTACTGAGCTTCTCCAGGGAATAGACCATGGAGTCCATCAGGAATGACGACTTTTCCTGCAGCTCACCTTCAAAATCACAACGGATAAAGCCTGTAGCCTCATTGGTATCCACAACCATCTTCTCACCGGCCAATTCCTCCAAGGAATTGATGGTTCCGATTACTAATACCGAAATACCTGCACATAAGATGTCCGGATTCCTTCCGAATAATTTCTTCCTGGCGTAATCTGCATGTCCCATACAGATAAATCCTCTGTATGAATTTTTTTCATCCTTACGAATAATTACTGTAGTCATATGAATTATGCATTAATCTTGTCAATCTTAACCTGAGTGTATGCTTGTCTATGACCGTTCTTTTTGTGGTAACCGGTTTTTCTCTTGTATTTGTATACAACAACCTTCTTACCTCTACCCTGCTCCATAACAGTTGCAGTTACGGTTGCATTAGCAACATCCGCACCTACTTTGAGAGTAGCGTCACTTACTGCGATAACCTGGTCAAAAGTAACAGTGTTGCCGGCTTCTGCATCAAGCTTTTCAACCTTGATTACATCTCCTTCAGCAACCTTGTACTGTTTTCCACCTGTTGCAATAATTGCGTACATATTAAGGCACCTCCTATTCATGAGCATATAAACTCATTTACTCGCTAACTTTGGTGGTGTAATCTATAGAATCACACACTTCTACCTAGTTATGCGGCATACCGTAGTATAATAGCATGAGGTGCCTTTTCGTGTCAAGTCTTTCTATTTATTTTTTCATTTTAATTTTTCGTTTATGTTTTAAATTTGGTTGTGTTTCTCGAAATCCTCCACATACTGTACAATCAATTTTACAGTATCTTCTATTCCGAGAATGCTGCTGTTAATGCACAGGTCATAGCTGTCGGCACGACCCCATTTCTTGGAAGAATAGTAATTGTAATAGCTCTGTCTCTGCTTATCCTTCTTCACAAGCATTTCCTTTGCCTTGGCTTCCGTCAGATTGTACTTTTGCATAATACGATTAACTTTAGTCTCTTCATCGCCGTAGATAAACAGATGAATACAATTTGTATAATCGGAAAGTGCATAATCTGCGCAACGTCCAACGATAACGCAGGGACCCTCATCAGCTATTTTCTTTATGGTATCAAATTGCGCCAAAAATACCTTGTGACTAATGGGCATATCCACAAAAGAAGAAGCGTTGTAACCAAATGAATAGGTATCCATCACTAAATTATAAAGGAAAGAATTGGTGGGTCTCTCGTCATGATTCTGAATCATTTCCTCGCAGAAGCCGCTTTCTTTAGCTGCTCTGGATAACAATTCCTTATCATAACATTTGATTCCGAAATACTCCGCTACCTTCTCCCCTATTTCGCGTCCGGCTGAACCAAACTGTCTGCCGATTGTTATAACTGTATTCATACAATCCCCTACCTTCCTGAAATAATTCATAAATGAATAAATAATATCGATTCATTTGCCTATATTATACGATATTTTTGTGATTTGTGCAATAAAATTTCTGATTATCAGCAATATTATTGTGCAATAATCCAAAAAGGCGCAAAACTGTATGGAATTTAGCTATTGTGATAATACCTCTAATAAATGGGTGAAATATTCCGGTAAGGGAGCATCTACCTCCACATACTTTCCGGAGGTCGGCTGTATAAATCCAAGCGTTTTGGCATGTAAGGTCTGCCCCTGTAGCTTGAAGGGACATTTCCGGTTAGCATAAAGCTCATCTCCTATAATCGGATGTCCGATAGAGGACATATGAACACGGATTTGATGGGTTCTTCCGGTCTCCAGAACACATTCAATATAAGTGTAGCCTTTAAAGCGTTTTATCACTCTGTAATGTGTGACTGCACGCTTGCCGTTGCTTTCATTGATTGCCATTTTTTTGCGGTCCACCGGATGGCGTCCAATCGGTTTATCAATCACGCCCTCATCCTCTTTCAGCTCCCCGAAGCAGATTGCCTGATACCGACGGTTGATGCTGTGCTCTTTTAATTGTTCTGCAATACAATTGTGAGCTTTGTCATTTTTACACACAATAAGGGAACCGGTTGTATCCTTATCTATGCGGTGTACAATGCCGGGACGCATCACACCATTTATGCCGGAAAGTTCATTTTTGCAGTGATACATCAAGGCATTCACCAGAGTTCCGCAGTAATGTCCTGCAGCAGGATGAACCACCATCCCCTTAGGCTTATTGATTACTATCACGTCCCTATCCTCATAAAGAATATCCAGCGGAAGCTTTTCGGGCTTTATATCAGGCTCCACTGCTTTCGGAAGCTCAAATACAATCTCATCCCCATCCTTCACGCAATAGCTTGCTTTCACAGGGCAGCCATTCACATGCAAATGCTCATCCTTAATCATTTTTTGGATAAAGGAGCGTGACAAAGAATCGATAAACGCACTGACGCATTTATCGATTCTCTCATTCTCCATTTCTTCTGTTATCTGAAATACGAATTTATCCATACCTATTTCATCTCTCTGTAACGCTTCTGCTTAAAATTCAAAAATTCCAAATCCTTCTCTTTATATACAAACAGAAATAGAATAAACAAAACAATGGTTGCACAGACAATATAACAGTCAGCCACATTGAATATGGGATAATCAATCAATACAAAGGAAATAAAATCAACCACATAATCAAAACGGATTCTGTCCACCATGTTTCCGATACCGCCGGCAATAATAAAGGAAAGTAAAATATGCATTGCGCAGAATTTCTTCTTTTGCGGTAATCTAAACAGGAAGAATAAAATCATTGCCATAAATACAAAACCGACAAATAAAATAAAAAATTTCTGGTTCTGAAGCATTCCAAAGGCAGAGCCTCTATTCTCCAGATATTGTAATTCCAGAACACCGTCAAATATGACAAAAGCCGGATTATTCTTCAATTTGATAATGGCAAGATACTTTGTATACTGGTCAATCGCCAAAAGGGCAACCGCAACCAATAAATCGATGATAAGCATTCCGGAACGTTTCACTTCAATCGTATTATTCATGATCATCCTCTTCACTAAAATTAATTTCATTGACAGCAGCCAAGATTTCTTCATCTGTCACAGTCGTATCTATAACGGCTTTCCCGATTTTCTTTAATAAAACAAATTTAATTTTACCGGATTCCATTTTTTTATCTGATTTTGTAAGGCTTAAGATTTCTTCGGGAACAATATTATCCACACTGATGGGAAGATAAAAGGGAACGAACATATCACGGATTTCGTAATATTCATCCATGGTCAGCAGCTCCTTTTTCCATGATATATAAGCTGCTGCAACGGTGCCGAGTGCAACACATTCCCCGTGATAAAGCTGAAAATCCTTTGCCTTTTCAATGGCATGACCGATGGTATGTCCCAGATTCAGCAGTGCTCTGTCTCCCTGCTCGGTAGGATCCTTTTCTACAACCAGCTTTTTAACATTACAGCTTCTCATAACCATTTCTTCCAGGGTATCCAAATCACGTTCGCAGATTTCATACATATTTTCAATCAGCCACTCATAAAAGATACTATCCTTGATAATACCATGCTTCATGACTTCCGCGAAACCGGAGAAGAACTGTCTGTCCTCCAGCGTATTTAATACAGAGAGATTCATGTACACCAGACGGGGCATTTTGAAGGCGCCTACCATGTTCTTATAGCCGTCAAAATCCACACCGGTTTTCCCCCCTATGGAGCTGTCCGCCTGTGCAAGCAAGGTGGTCGGCAGTTGAATGAAGTCAATACCGCGCAAGTAGGTGGCTGCGGTAAAGCCTGTCAAATCTCCGACAACACCTCCACCCAGGGCAACAAGCATGTCCTTTCTGTCAAACCCTTCCTCAATCAGAAATTTGTACACATCCTTCACAACTTCCAGATTTTTACTCTCTTCCCCTGCGGGAAAAACATATTTCACCGCCTTCACACAGGTTTCGGAGAGAAGCTTCAAAACCTCTTCTCCGTATATCCGGTCGACATTGGAGTCTGTCACGATGCAAAGCTTTTTTTGTTCGGTTCCCAGTGCTGTTAATTCGTCCTTCAGTTCAGTGAATGCTTTGCTGAAAACGATATCGTAGCATGGTTTTTTCTGATACATAATCGGTAATCTTTGTGCCATTCTGTTATGTTCCTTCCTCGTTTTATTCGCATTATTGTCCGGTCAGACTATAATGCTGTCAGAAAATAAGCTTCCCGATTCATGCCAAGCGGGAAGCCTACCCTTTATAATCCGTTATTGATGGGCATATCAAAGGACCCATTGAAAATATCCTGAAAATCGCCTGATACATCTACACTGGCCGGTGTGATAATAAAAATATAATGTGAGATTTTCTGTAAATTACCGCTGATTGCGAAACAGGAGCCTGATGTAAAATCAATAATTCTCTGAGCTACATCCACATCTAAGCCTTCCAAATTCAAGACCACAGTCCTGTTGGATAAAAGTGTCTCCGTTATTTCCCTTGCATCCTCAACAGAGGTGGGTTTGATAACGCATACTTCCATTCCGTTTCCGGGAAGCTTTCTTGTGACATTCTGACGAATCGGAGTCACCTTCGTCTGAGAGGAAGCAACCTTCTTAGGAGCTCTATCCTCATATACCTCATTATCCTTGACCTTGGAAGCAGAGGAAGTCTTTCGGGGAGCAGGCTCTTCAATTTCTTCATCCTCATCCAGATAATCATCATCATAGAAATCGTCATCATCCTCGTTCAGCTTCATATAATTCAAAAATTTATCCATTACGCCCATTTCATTGTTCTCCTTTTTTACTGTAGTCGCGTTCTCCGAAGATACCGGTGCCTACACGCACATAGGTAGCACCCTCCTCAACCGCAACTCTGTAATCTCCTGTCATGCCCATTGACAATACACTCATAGAAATATTATCAATGTTTTTGCTTTCTATGTCAACAGACAATTGTTTTAATTTTTGAAAAACAACACGATTTTCTTCCTCGTCTTCCACATAGGGAGCAATTGTCATAAGACCCTTTATATGAATACACGGCAACTTTGCAATGGACTCCACAAGAGCAACCGCTTCCTCTGTGGTGGTACCGAATTTGCTTTCCTCCTGCGCAATATTTACTTCCACGAGAATATTTACCTCAACCTGCTTTTTGACAGCTTCCTTGCTGATTTCTTCCGCAAGCCTTACAGAGTCGACACTATGAATCAGGTACACCTTGTCCACAATATATTTCACCTTATTACGCTGCAGATGACCAATCATATGCCAACGGACATCCTCGGGCATTTGCGGGAGCTTATCCAAAAGCTCCTGCACTTTATTTTCTCCGAAGTCTCTGGAGCCTGCATCATAGGCTTCACGCAACATAGATACCGGCTTTGTCTTGCTGACTGTAATTAAGGTCACCTCCTCAGAAGCTCTGCCGACTCCTTCACAGGCATCCTGAATCCGGCTCTTCACCCTTGCTATATTCTCACTAATCATAGCCTTCTCACCTTCTTACTCATTAATAAACTGGTTATCACTGACTGCAGTTGCATCCAAAACAATGTAATCATATACATTCAAACCATATTTGGTATTTGCTTTCACAATGGAATACTCTTCATTCTGATACAGAATATTGATCTGTTTGAAATCAGCATAACCCTTATTCATATTATAAACACCAATCAAAGTGGCACGCTTGCTCACCGTAAAGCTGTCCTGACTATCTGTTTTGTACAGGATATCACCGGTATCCAGGATATCCGTATTCAGATAATACTCCTCACTTTCTTCGTCATAGCTGTAGAGCTCTGTGGAAATAAATTCACTGGATATGGTTCCGTCCTCCAGATAGCATTGCCTTATGACACCCTCCGAGCCCTCCGGTCCAATGGTGATGTAATCCTTGGGTATCAGGAAAAATTCCTTCTGCACAATGGATGAATTCGGTATCTTTAGCCCGGTCTCATCATGGATAATCAATTCGATATCCAGAAATCTGTCGGACATAAAGGTAATCATGGAATTGGTAAAGCTAAGCTGAAGATAAGTGTTGCCATCCCCATTGTGTAAAAGCTTGGTAGCGCCCCAGGATTCATATTGGTTCTTTAGGAAGCGTACCTTCACATATCCTTCCTCTTCCATCTGTATACCACGTTCATTGTCTATAGGAATCACAATGGACCAATTCTCATTGGTGGATATTTTGTATACAGGGTCACCTGATGCAATCAGGGAATTGCTGAGAATCTGTGATTTCTCATATTCTTGTTCATCAAAACAATCTGCGGTGACCATATCCGGTGTCAGGCTCTCATAACCATCCACCCAGTAGGTCACAACGCCGCTCACAGGTGCATTGCAATAATTGACCATACCTGTCGTATTCATGGAGCGGATTTCAGAAATACTTTTCAGCATATTCTCATTTGCAAGCTTTGCTACGGTATTATGAAGGGAAAATTTAAAATCGTAGATATTATCAAAATTCTTTTCGTTAAATCCATGCTGATAGTTTACAATCTCATTTCTGAATTCAGCAAGCTTACTGTCGCTCAAGGTGTTTTCGCCCAAATTGGCATCTTCCAAGTATTCCTTTAGGTTACCGGTTTCATCTACGATATAGACCAGATTATCCTTGGCAACTCTTTCTCCGTCGCAGGCGTAGAGATTCACATAGCCCGCTGTATCCGCGGTGATTACGGTTTCATCCCTGAGGATAATGCCACGAAAGATATTTCCGACTGCAAGGGAGCCCTCTTTCACTTCGTAGCGGACAATATGACTTTTCTGAAAATACATCAAAACACAGATAATAACATATATAAATACAACGCCAAATATCAGCATTCCAATATTGAGATTCAGAGGTTTTCTGTATTTTTTAATTTTGGTATTTTTTTTGGACAAAATTGACAGCCTCCAAACGATTCCTTAATATATCATGCACCTATGAAAAGCCCCGGTTCGCATCCGAGGCTTTTCCTATGTGTACTATGTACTTATTATCCAATTTACTTATAAAGAAATAATTACCTTTTCCTGTAAGCTTGCAGGCAGATCTTCCTTATCCAGAGACACACTCAGAACAAAGTCAACCCCTGTGGCAGCACTCACCTTCTCCAGTTTACCCACTGTTGCAGCAATGTCAGAATTCTCAAGGACAGCAAGCTTCAAAAAGCTGTCAAAATACATCTGCTGCAGGTCGTGATCCTGTGAAATGATTCCGCATACAAAGCCAATGAATTCACTACTGTTCTCTATAAAGCTCTGTGAAACATCAATCAAACGTACCTTATTGTTCAGTTCATACATATGCTTAGTACTCTTATCCAAATAAACAATATTACCTGAAATCTCTTTTACTTCACTATTCACTTTGTCCAATAACTGTTTTGTTTTGCCTTTTCCTTTTTTGCCTACAATCAACTGAACCATTGGATAACCCTCCTAAAGTATATTGATAAATAAACTATCTAATTCTATTATAGTGTATACGATATCAAAAAACAACCTCTATTTATTGATTTGGTTCAACAAATCTATCATTTCCGGATACAAAACATCTCTTGCTTCCGAGTGTAAAATAACGGAAATATACGGTGCTCCGTTCTGATCTCTGGAAAGCAGAATCAGGCAATTCCCGGCAGCCTTGGTCGTACCTGTTTTGCCACCGATTACCGTTATGTTGTCCGGTGCCTGATAATCTCCTCTCAGGAAAAGATTTCCGGTATTGAAGTTTAATTCCTTCGCCGAACCGTTCCGATCATAATAGGTAGTCTGGTAGCTTGTCATCTGTATCATCTCAGAGAATTTCTCATATTGAATCGCTTCATTAAAGATAAGATACAAATCATAAGCCGTGGTATAATGCCCCTCCTGCGTAAGACCGTGGGGATTCAAAAAATGAGTGTTTGTAGCACCCAGCTGCAGAGCCTCCTCATTCATCATCTCGATGAAATGCTCTGTGGTGCCGCCAATATTTTCTGCTATCAGCATCGCCACATCATTGGCAGAATAAAGAAGCAGAATATGGAGTGCCTGATCCAGTGTCATGGTGTCTCCGCTCTCTAAACCGCATAGCTGCGCACCGGATTCTGTAATGTTAACTGAATCCGAAGCTGTGAGCACCTGATCTAAGGAACCGTACTTCAAAGCTACAAGCGCAGTCATAACCTTAGTTAAGCTGGCCGGATACAGTCTCTCATGTGCATTTTTAGAATACAAAACATCTTTTTGGTTTAAATCAAACAGCACGGCCGCTGTAGCCTGAGACATATCCAAATCGGAATCCGTTGCATAATCGCCCACAACAACACACAAGTCCTCGGCGAATCCTTCCGCTGTAGCATTGGCTTTCCCCGAAATAACATTAAAGCCGCTCACCTGCGAATCGGGATTATAGGGCATATCATACTTAAGTCTTCCGCAGCCGGTAGCTCCCACTGATAAAACACTACATAGGCACAAGGCTGTCAAACGTTTACTTATACATTTCACGCCACTCTAAATCTCCTCTGTCCAGTGACTTAATTAACAGTTCCGCGGTAGCCAAATTGGTGGCCAGGGGAATATTATGCATATCGCAAAGCTTAACCACATTATTGACATCCGGCTCATGTGATTTAAAGGTCAACGCATCACGCAGGAAAATCACCAGATCAATCTGATTGTGCTCAATCTGTGCACCTATCTGTTGTTCTCCTCCCAAATGACCGGCCAGATACTTGTGAACATTCAGATTGGTAACCTCTTCAATCAATCTTCCGGTGGTACCTGTAGCATACAAATCATTTTTACTTAAAATCCCCCGATACGCGATACAGAAATTCTGCATCAATTTTTTCTTTGCATCATGTGCAATCAGTGCAATGTTCATAAATATACCCTCTCATTAACTAGTATTTTTTAATTTCTTCTCGCCTGCAGTCTCACATTTAAAACCACTCCCATTCCGATGAAAAGACTCATCAGAGAAGTCAAACCGTAGCTGACAAAAGGCATCGGCAAGCCGGTGTTCGGCAGTACAAAGGTAGCCACACCGATATTGATAAAGCCCTGGAAGGCAATCAGACCTCCCATAGATGCAGCAATAATCTTCCCCCCAAGATCCTTTGCTTTTCCCGCTATGGATACACATTCCAATGCAACCCCGAAAAGCAATACAATTACTGCAACACTTCCTTTGAAACCAAATTCTTCACCCACAACAGCAAAAATAAAATCAGTCTGTGCTTCAGATATGAAGTTACCGTTTTTTACGGATGTAATCTCATTGTTCTTGTATCCCTTTCCATCCAGCTGACCCGAACCGATAGCCATAATGGAATTTAACTGCTGGTAGGCCTCTTCATTGGCGTATTCTTCGGGATATATCCAGGCAAGAATACGATCACGCTGATATCCCTCAAGGATTGATTGATCCGGTTGCAAAGCCAAAGATACTAAAATGGCAACTGCCGGGATAATTACAACAAGCACACCTATTATCAACTTGTAGCTGATTCCGCCTACAAACATAATGACGCAGAATACAGCAAGCAATACAATACTGGTGGAAAGATCCGGCTGTTCCTCCACTAATATCCACGGAATAAACATGAGTACAATACAGGAAACAATCATGCGAAAGGTATTCAGCTTCTCCTTATATTTCATAATAAACTGTGCAAAGAATAAAATCAATAATATTTTAGCAGTTTCAGAGGGTTGAAATTTCAAACCGCCGATCTGCAACCACCGTTGTGCACCACCGGCATCATCTCCCACTGCAATTACTAAAATTAACAAGACCAAATTGCCGATATACATCAGCCAATTCAGCTTCAAATATACGGTATAATCGATAAAGGAAATGCCTATCATCAACACGGCGCCGGCTATCACTCCAAACAGCTGTTTCGTTTGAAGTGAAGGCTCAGCACTTCCGATGGTGACAACACCGATACCCGCCAATGCTAGCACCATTAATACCAGTTTAAAATCAAAATCGCGTATCCTGTAATTCTTAAACATACTTTCCTTCCTGTGAGTACATCCCCGTTTATGCCTTCTTATGAAGGTCTACGATGGGAATGTTGGCATATAGAACCGGTGTCTTTCCGCGCCCGGTCTTGCTGCCCTTTGTATTTATCTGAATATTCATATTTTCAGCATCTATCTTCATGTACTTAGAAATTACTTTTGTAATATCAGCCTTAATCAGCTCCATTGTCTCAGGAGAACAATTGACACGGTCGGATATCAATAAAATCTTCAGTCTGTCCTTGGCAACCTGGCAGGAGCTTTTCTTACGGAACAAATGTCTCATACAAAGCCCTCCTTATGCTTTATGAAATATACCCGATACTCTTGTCCAAAAAGAAATACTTTTTTCAAAATTCTGAAACGGAAGCTCTTTCCCTTCTATCCTATGTACCACATCAGCATATGCCTTTCCTGCAGGTGTATCATTTCCCACAAGGGGCTCACCCTGATTGGTGGCAATTACCACATTCTCATCATCCGGAATAATGCCAATCAGAGGGACGGACAGAATGTCCACCACATCGGATGCCGACATCATATCTCCTTTTTTGACCATATCATAGCGGAGTCTGTTAATGATTAAATCCATCTGCTGAAAGCCGTTTGCCTCCAGTAACCCGATAATGCGGTCTGCATCCCGAATGGCTGAGACCTCCGGAGTCGTGACAATCAGTGCGCGGTTGGCACCTGCAATGGCATTTTGAAAGCCCTGCTCTATCCCCGCCGGACAATCTAAAATAATGTAATCAAACTCCTCCTTCAAATGCTCCACCACCTTGACCATCTGACCGGGTGATACTGAGGATTTGTCCCTGGTCTGCGCAGAGGGCATCAAATACAAGCCCGGATGGCGCTTATCACGAATCAAGGCCTGCTTGATACGGCAATTTCCTTCCACAACATCCACAAGATTATAGACAATGCGATTCTCCAGTCCCATAACAACGTCAAGGTTTCTGAGGCCAATATCCGTATCAATCAGACAGACCTTCTTGCCAAGCATTGCAAGACCGGTTCCTACGTTTGCAGATGTGGTTGTCTTCCCCACACCGCCTTTTCCTGAAGTGACGACAATTACTTCGGATGTCTTTTTGACATCCGCGGAAAAATGATTTTCCATAGCTCAATCCTCCAATTTTAACTTTGTCGTCCCCTGGATATACCGTTTACGCAAAGGAATCCAGTAAATCTTTTGTAAGCGTTTCCATGACAATTCTTCCGTCTTTCTCATATGCAATTTTCGGGTGTACCTTTGGGCGTATGCCCCATTTTGATTGTTTTGTAGCTGTTTTATATTTGAAATCGCCGATTTTTAATCTTTCCGGCTCCATTTCAAGCGCAACAATATATGCATTACCCCTTCCGTTTCCGCCCGCATAGGCTTCTCCGTACAATCCGCCCAGCACAATGATATTTTTAGCAGAAATCACAGCACTTCCGGGGTATACATCTCCAAGAATAACAATACTGTTATCTGTTTCCAAGACCTCTTGATTCTTCAGAGAACCCTTATAAAACTGTCCTTCATCTCCCGAAGTCAGCCGTTTCTCAACCTGCTGAAGTGCTTTGATATAATTTTTATTTGTTGTTTCGTCATGTCCCACAATGCAGAGGATACGGACGTCACAATTCCTTCTGATAGTGTCCAAAATACGGATTTCCTCTGTCTCGGAAAGGGTTCTGCCTTCCATAGATAATGCCATACCTGCATTTCCGAAGAAGGCTCTTGCCTCAGAGAACTTTGCTCCGATTTCTGCAAGAAGCTCTTCAAAGGGAAGCTCCTCATTCATCAATAAGGTTATACCGTTTGTAAAGCTTTTAATAATAACAGCATCTTTCATAGAAAACCCCTTTTACATTTCATTAGAGATACCGCCGTCGGGGGTATCTGCCGTGCCTGTAATCAACTCATCCTCCTGAGCAAGACCATAATGATATTTAATAATATCCCTGGTGACCTGCGCGGCATAATCCGAAGAATATCCGAAGGGAATACGTGTGGCAATGGCAATCTCAGGCGTCTCATAGGGCGCATAGCAAATAAACAATGCATGGTTAGGACGTGATGAAATCTGCTCTGCGGTACCGGTTTTACCGGCAACATTTACTGCCAAATCCCCGAAATAACTCTTCTTTTCCACCACCTGTCTCATACCCAGATGAATAGCATCCCAATAGGAGGACGGCATATCAATAGTATTCCGGATATCAGGTGAAAACTCTTCCAAGACATTGCCGTCAGCATCGGCAACCTTATCCAGCAGCGTCAGATTATAGCAGGTGCCGCCGTTAGCGATTGTGGCGGCATATCTGGCAAGTCCGACTGTAGTATAGCTATTAGTACCCTGACCGATAGCTGAACGTACAGGGTCAATATCGGATACGGTAGGAGCGTATTCTGTTATCTCCACTCCCGATTTTTCGGTTAAGCCATACATGTCTGCGTATTTCTCCAGCGTTTTCAAGCCTTCCTCAGCATTGTAGACACCTGTCTTGGTGGACAAATTATAGCCTAAATTATAGAAATAATAGTTACAGGAATCCTTGATTGCAGAGGTGACAGTTTCATAACCGTGACCGGTTCGTTTCCAACATCTTGGGGAGGGCGTGATTGCAGTAAAGGTACCGGTACAATTCACCCTATCGTTTAATGTAATTTCATTTTCCAAAAGCCCCGCTGTGGCGGAGACAATCTTAAAGGTTGAACCGGGCGCAGCACTATACTGTGTGGCATAATTATTCCAAGGATATGCCTTATCGCTGTTTAACTTGGCAAAGTATTCCGCATCCACAGAATTTGCCATCTTATTGTTGTCGTATCCCGGGTAGGAAACCATTGCCAGAACGTCACCGGAATTCACATCCGTGATTACAACGGATGCATTACAGGGATCCAGAGCCAGCTGACCGGGCGTGATATCGATGTTATCAATTCTGTTCTTCATGAACTGATATGCTGTGATAGTACCGTTATACAGTGCTTCCTCATCATCTGACGAAACGAGAATCGCATCCTGTTCACAGAGGATTTTGCATATTTGTTTTCCGTTGATGACATCATTTAAAAGCATATACTTGTAAAAGCGCTTCTGCAGCTCTGTATTTTTATCCACCGTCTTAATGATACAGTCAATCAGTTTATTGTAAATCTCGGTGGAATCCGAGTACTTATCGTCTAATTCCAGCTTGCTGACATCAATCCAATTCTGCGCGATACAATATTGCAGGTATTCATTCAGACTGATAACTTCATCCGTGGTCCATGCAATGTAGGTCTTGTCCGTAGTATCCACGGCTTCTCTCATTATGACACCGTTGTCGTTTAATAATTTCACAATATTACTCTGATATACCTGATATTCCTTGGATAATTTCTTATATGGTGTCAGCCCCTCCGTAAGCTCATAGGTCAATTTATCATAAACACCCTGCTTATACTCCAGATATTTAGCATAAACCTCCTTCTCGGTCTCTCCGGCATCCGGTTCTGAAAAATGCTTCATATCTGCAATCCCATTGTTGATGACAGAAAAATACACATCATAAATAGGAATTAGAATATCGGAGCTGTCAGAATTCTCACCTGCCTTATATTCCTTGGTATTGATTATTTTGCTGGAAATCATACCGGCAAGCTTCTGCTCCACAATATTATAGGCTGCAATCGTAAGATCTTTATCAATTGTAAGATACACATCCTGACCGGACTTAGCCTCCGTGCGTTCCAGAATAGTGATAACCTTACCCATCACATCAACAATTACCTTTTCATTTCCCTTTGTTCCTTGTAGTGTCAGCTCCATATAGGATTCAATTCCGCTCTTACCTACCATATCATTGATATCATAGGTATTTTCCGCTCCTCCGTTAGCCACTACCTGTTCATTCAATTCCGTCAATTGCTCGGAGGAAATCTTACCGGTATAGCCCAAAACATGGGCAAAATACTCACTGTCCACATAGCGCCGCACTGTATCCTCCACAATGGAAACACCGGGTAAGTCCTCGGAATTCTCCATAATGACAGCCACCGTTTTTTCGCTGACATTGGTCGCCACGGTCGTTCCGATATATTTTCGGAAGGAGGTCAGATTCATAGCATATCTCAAAGTAACCAGCTGCAGCCACTCCTGCTTGGTATAGCCCTTCCCGGGAATAAATTCACTGTCTGAATTTCCCTCCTCCTCATAATCACCGATACGAAAGCCCGTTCCCTTGGCACGGCTTAAATGTGCCATTAGCTCCTCGGCTGTGACGGTTCTCTCCTCCGGCTCCAGCTTATCAACGGTGGTATAGCCGTATACGTCAGCAAGAAAACGCAAAAGGCTTGTCCCCTCCACGGAATAGGCGAAATCACCGTTTTCATCAATCACAATCTTAAAATCAGTGATGATATTATCACCGTTTTTTTCAATCATCTTAATTAATCGGTAGAGCAAATCATTCAGCTTATGGTTCTTGGAGCTTCCTGATTCAAATACATCCTCTATCTTCACCGAATATGCCAGTTCATTGTACGCAAGCAAATTGCCGTTGCGGTCATAAATATTGCCTCTGGTGCCGGCAATATCTCTTGTCTTTTCCGTCTGCAGCATGAAATCATTTAAGTATTCCTCTCCCCGCACGATCTGCAAATCAAAGCAGCGATAAATCAAAAGACCACCCAATGCGCAAAAGACCAAAAAGAGAATTGTCAATCTGCTTGTTATGATATTAATAATATAATCCTTCAGTTCACTAAACAAATTTCTGTGCGCTCCTTTTTTCCTTTGCTTCCAGTTTTTCGTTCACCTTGAGAATCAGTGGATAGAGAAACATTGTGATCACAATGGTATACAATGCCTCCGGCAAGATAATTCCGGTAAAATAATATGGTAAATTGAGTCTTCCTCTCAACAGGAATAACAAAATATAGCATAAAAGGCCGTAGGAAACATCACTAATAACAATTAAAGCAATGGGGAGCTTGATATCCTCCGGATAAAAAATTCGGCTGAATTTGCCGTTGATGAATCCGATATACATCAAAACAAGTGCATAAAAGCCCAAAAATTCACCAAAAAAGATATCGCTTAATAACCCGCAGAAAAAGCCGATAAGCAAGCCCTCCTTCTCGCCTCGCATAAAACCAAAGGCAGAGGTGAGAATAATCATCAAATTCGGAATGATTCCGGCAAAGGAAAGCCACGTAAAGACACTGCTCTGCAAAACAAAGCAAACGAGTATGAATACTGCAACAATCAATTTTCTCATTTAGTCTTCTTCCTCTTCCGCAACCTGTTGTTTAAGGTCTGTGATGACCAATACTTCCCCCAAATGTTCAAAATCAACTGCCGGTGTAATATATCCTGATTTTGTCAGATTATTAGCATCCATATTGATAGTATGTATATATCCGATCAGAATGTTCGGCAGATACTTGTCACTGATATCAGAGGTTACAATTTTATCTCCCTCTGCCACGACATCCCTGCTGTCAATCAACTGGCTGAAGGTAATGACTCCGTCCGCCATCAGCTGTAAATCTCCGGAAACGATTAAGTTATCCTCCGTCGCCAGTGTCATTCCGCTCACATTACTGTTATCCGAAATAATCGAAGTCACCCGGGACCAATTCGGTCCCACAGAAGTAATTCTACCCACAAGACCTCCTCCGGCAATGACATTCATATCCTCTGTCAGACCATCATCCGAGCCCTTATCTATCAGAAAGGCAGAATACCAATTGCCGGTATCCCTGCTGATAATGCGGGCACCAACCTTCGTGTATTCACCATATTGCTCATCCAGTTTAACCAGCTCACGAAGCTTATTCAACTCATACTTATCCTGCTGTAAAATCGTATTCTCCTCGGTAAGAGCTGCCACCTCGCTCTTCAGACGTTCATTTTCCTCCAAAAGAGCACGAATCTGTACAAGCTCCTCAGAACGGTTGGAAAACCATCCGCCCATTTTGCTGATTCCCTGTTGAAAAGGTACAATAACATACCCCACGGCAGTATTGAGCGGTTTATTAAACACATTGGTACCGAAGGTAATCAACATCAATATGGTACATAGAAATGTCAAAATAAAAAGGAGATATTTACCCGGCAAAGTAAATCTCTCCCCTTTTCTTTTTATAATCGGGCTCATTTACTCATCCCTTCAATTGCATAAGCTACTGATTTATAGTTGTCATCCTTAATAATTTTAGCAAGCCCCATTGCAACACTGGTAACAGGATTCTCTGCAACATTTACCTTCAGCCCTGTTCCGGAAGCCAGCTTCTCTTCAAAATGATTCACCTGGGAAGCTCCTCCGGTCAGATAGATACCATGACGGTAAATATCTGCAGCCAGCTCAGGAGGGGTTCTTTCCAAAATAACCTTCACATTATCTATGATAGCGTTAAAATGCTCCTCCAGACAATCATCCACAAGCTTTGTAGGAATTTCCCTCTCTACCGGAAGCCCGGTGACAATGTCTCTTCCATAAACAAGCGCACCTGTTCCTGCTTCCTCAAGCTCCTTCAAGGAAATCTTCACATTTTCAGCTGTCTTTCCTCCGATGATCAGACTGAATTCTCTTCTCACAGCGGAACGAATGGCTTCATCAAATTTAGAACCGCCCGCCTTAATCAAACGGCTGAGGACAATACCTCCCAGCGAAAGAATAGAAATCTCCGTCGTCTCATATCCGACATTTACTAACAGCACACCCTGGGAGTTTTTTACATCAATATCCAACCCGAGTCCGTCGGCAACCGCCTTTTCCACTACCATTATCTTCTTCGCCTTTACATTGGCAGCCTTTACCAAATCGTAGAACGCCCTCTTCTCTACCTCCGTCACATCTGTGGGAACAGCGACATAGAAATCACAGGGTTTGGTATTCCCCTTTTGGATATCGCCAACAAAATACTTGATTAAGGTCTCCATATTCTTAATATCCGCAATCACTCCGTTGGACAAAGGATAGGAAATATGAATATTTGCAGGTGCTTTTTCATACATTTCAAATGCAGAGTCACCGTAAGCAAACAAAGTATTTTTGTTCTCAATTGCAATCATATTCTTCTCTACAAGAATATTATCATCATTTTTACTGTAAATCTTAATATTGTTGGTACCTAAATCAATACCGAAAATGTTATTAGCCAAAATGACAGCCCCTTTCCATAGGTAATTTTTTTTGAAAGCTTATAAATACGCCAGTTCTCTAAAGCTAGTATACCTGTTATCGCCAATAATAATGTGGTCAAGTAACGGAATATCCATTTTTTCTCCCAGCATTCTGACGTTTTCCGTCAATTCCGTATCCGAACGGCTGGGCGTAGGGTCACCGCTTGGATGGTTATGCACCAAAATAATACTGACCGCCTTGCACTGAAGTGCCTCCAAAAAGATTTCTCTCGGTGAAATGAGAGACATATTAACACTTCCGTCCGACAGCTTTTTCTCTTGAAGCAGCTGTCCCTTGGAATCCAGACATACCAGTACTACACACTCCGTACTGCGGTGTCTGAGCGATTCCATAAAGTAATCTGCAACCGATTGGGAATTGGTAAAGCATAGCCCCTCTCTGGCAGTTGCTCTGCTGATTCTCATGGACAGCTCGGTGAGACATTTTAATTTAACCGCCTTCACCATACCGATTCCCTTAATACTCATCAATTCTTCAAGGGTAACATCATAGAGTCCAAGAATTCCTTCCCGTGGATATTTGGCAAGAGCAAGCACCTGTCCTGCGAGCTGCAGTGCACTGGATTCCTTTGTACCGGTTCTAAGGATAATGGCAATCAGTTCTCTCTCCGTAAGATGCTCCGGTCCAAACCTCATAAATCTCTCATAAGGCATATCCTGTGTCTGTAATTGTTCCTTCATGCGTCTCCTTCTACCTTCTCCGACGCAATTTGAGAATTGATTTCTCCATATAATCTGCCCAATTAACTTCTGTTTTCATCCGGTACTTATCGGATAAATTTATATACTACCAAGGAAATAATCACACCTATTACACTGGCAATTGTTATCTGAATCTTCAAGCCAAAGGTAAGTATAATAAATCCCAAATCAAGCTCTATCGGATTGCTGAGACCGAAGGACTGTCCGTAATTCAGAAAACTTCCTTCAAAATAGGTTCCGATAAACCTTCCAACCACAAATCCAACCAACACCAGAAGCACTAATACCCAGTTTACTCTCTTCAAGGCAGTTCCTCCCTTATCATTTGTTACAGAAGCAAAAGGTAAGACAAAAAAATATGCTTCATACGTCTCTTAATAGTACCACAAAACAAACTTGATGTACACAAAATTCATAGATTTTATTTTGCGGAATTTCTACAAAATTTCATTATAATCGCCGCCGCACTTTTCTAATCCGACAAGGAAGCTTCCGTCACCAATCCCTTATTCACCAGAGACTGCAAGGACATCAGAATGCCGAATTTAGCATGTTGCCAGGTGAGTCCGCCCTGAAAATAAACTGCATAAGGGGACTTGATAGGGCCGTCGGCAGACAGTTCAATGGAGGAACCGGATACAAAGGCTCCCGCCGCCATGATTACCTTGGCATCATAGCCCGGCATATCCCAGGGCTCCGGTGTCACAAAGCTATCCACCGGTGCTGCAGCCTGAATTCCTTCACAGAACGCAATCACTCCCTCCGGGTTTCCGAAGGTTACCGCCTGAATAATGTCATGCCTGCTCTCCGTACCGTTGGGTACGACACCGAAGCCAAGCCTTTCATATATGTTTGCCGCAAAGATTGCTCCCTTTAACGCTCCTGCAGTTACCGTTGGTGCCAGAAAAAATCCCTGATAGAAATTGGTCATAACTCCCAGGGATGCACCAACTTCCTTTCCCAATCCGGGGGATGTGAGACGATATGCCGCATTTTCCACACATTCTTTTTTACCGGCAATATAGCCTCCGATGGGAGCAAGACCACCGCCGGGATTCTTAATCAGGGAACCAACAACCATATCCGCTCCCATATCAGAGGGCTCCACGGTCTCCACAAATTCTCCGTAACAGTTATCCACCATACAGATAACATCCGGTTTGATATCCTTGATGAACCGAATCAGTTCTCCGATTCTCGCTACAGAAAGCGTAGGTCTGGTCTGATATCCTTTGGAACGCTGAATGGTGACCAGCCTTGTCTTATCATGAATGTTTTTCCGTATGTTTTCATAATCAAAGCTTCCGTCCGGCAGTAAATCCACCTGTCTGTAAGTCACTCCATACTCGGCTAAAGACCCCTTGGAGGGACGGATGCCGATTACCTCTTCCAAGGTATCATAGGGTTTTCCCACCGGAGAAAGCAGTTCATCCCCGGGTCTTAAATTACTCATCAGTGCCAGAGCAAGCGCATGGGTTCCGCAGGTGATCTGAGGACGTACCAGCGCATCTTCTGTATGAAATACCTTGGCATAGACAGCCTCCAGTGTATCTCTTCCCAAATCATTATACCCATATCCCGTGGTTCCCAACAGACAGGCTTCACTGACCTGATTCTCCTGCATCGCCTTCAGAACCTTTAACTGATTGTATTCTGCATTGGCATCAATTTCCGCAAACCGTTCCTGCAAGCTTTCTATAATACGCTCCCCGTAACGGTAGACCGCCTCGCTGATTCCCATGGAACTATAGATTTCCTTCATTTGATTCTCTTTCATAAGTATTCTTAGACTCCTTTTATATCACATTTGCCCGCTTGCATTGCTCCAGCATATAGCATAATATCTTCTCTTCATCATAGTCAAATTGATTCTTATCTACCCAGATGACATCCTTCTCACGCCGAAACCATGTCAATTGCCTTTTGGCAAAATGACGGGTATCCCGCTTCAGAACGGAGACAGCCTCCTCCAAAGACACTTCCCCCTCCAGATATGCCAGCATCTCTTTATAACCCAGCCCCTGCATGGATACCATACCTCTGTGACACCCCATATCACGAAGCTTAACCACCTCATCCACAAGCCCCTGACTAAGCATTTCATCAATACGCTCTTCAATTCTTAGATAGAGCTTTTCCCGCTCATCATTCAAAACAAAGTAACAGGAACGATATGCACTTTCCTTCTGCTTCTCCTGCGCATTATGGGCAGAAATCGGTTCTCCGGTAAGCTTGAAATATTCCAAGGCTCGAATGGTTCGCTTTACATTATTTGTATGAATAGCGCCGGCAGATACAGGGTCCACCTGCTGTAACATTTCATGTAATACCTCTGCGCCCTGTTGGACTGCCAGCTTCTCAAGGCTCTCCCGATATTCCGTATTCTCCTCATTTTCGGTAAAATCAATATCCCGAAGCAGAGCTTGGATATAAAAACCTGTGCCTCCGGTTACTATGGGAATATGCCCACGGTCGTAAATGTCAGTAAGACACTTCTCGCATTTCTGTTTGAAAACAACCACATTAAAATCATCCCACGGCTCCAAAATATCAATCAGATGATGAGGAACACCCTGCATCTGTTCCGAAGTTATTTTTGCAGAACCGATGTCCATATATTTATAAACCTGCATGGAATCAGCAGAGATAATTTCACCGTTTACCGCCTTTGCCAATGCAATAGACAATTTTGTCTTTCCCACAGCTGTAGGTCCTGTGAGAACAATCATGGGTTTTTTATCCATTTGTTCTACTCCTCCGCTCAGGTAATCTTCCTTCTATTATTCTATCATCATTCTATCATTGCAATTTCGCACTATCTTATACGATACGCTTGAATTTCTTCTCCAGTTCCGTTTTGGTCATGGTAATAATGGTAGGCCTGCCATGCGGACAGTTATAGGGATTATCCAGCGTAAGCAGCTCATCAATCAATCGCTCCGCTTCCTTCGGACTCAGTCTGTTATTGCCCTTTACCGCAGCCTTACAGGACATGGAAGCGATTTTCTCCTCCACCACACGGATATTGCTTCTGCCGCTCTCACACAATTCATCCAGAACCTCCAGAAACATTTCCTTCTCGCCGCATCCGTACAAATCCATAGGCACACTTCTCAGGGCATACTCCGAGCCACCGAAGGCCTCCACCTCAAAGCCAAGGTTTATAAAGGCTTCCTCATATTCCTGAAAGACTGTCTCCTCCTGACCGGAAAGACTTACAATTACAGGCGGCATCAGATTCTGGGAAACAATCTTTTTCTCATGGTACTGCTTCATGAAACGTTCATATTTTACTTTTTCATGGGCTGCATGCTGATCAATGATAAACAATTTATCTTCATACTGAATCAGCCAATAGGTGTCAAATACCTGCCCGATGATGTGATATCGGGTACGGTTTTCTACAGAAAGGAGCTTTTCCTCAAAAAGATTCAACTGCTCCGCAGGATTCTTCTGAAAGTCCTTTTGTACAGGCATGGCTGCCTGATAACGTGCCTCTTCCATCACACGGTACTCGGACTCACGCTTCTTTTCAAAAGGCTCAGGGGTATGAATTTTCTGTGCCTCTTTGACAGCCAGTGCCTCCGCCTTTTGTTCCGCCTTCTCATCGACCAGCGTAGCTTCCGGAATCATTTCCCGGTCTTTCAAGGCGTCACGGACAGCCTCCGACAGCATGTTACTGAAAGCAAGAGGATTGCTGAACCGCACATCCATTTTGGTAGGGTGCACATTCACATCCACATTACAGGGCTCCATCTCAATATGAAGGATGCACAAGGGAAACTTGTGCTGCATCAGATATTCTTTATAGCCCTCTTCAATTGCTCCGGCTATCACATCACTTTTAATAAATCGGCCATTGATATAGTATATTTCAAAATTACGGTTAGAGCGAACCAATACCGGTTTCCCCAGGAAACCATCAATACGCACGCCATCCTGTTCAAACCGGATAGGCACCAGTGCATTCGCCGCTTCCCTGCCGTAAATCCGATAAATGACCTCCCGCAAATCGCCGTTCCCGGAAGTGTGGAAACGGGTCTGATTCCCCAATACCAGCTTAAAGGATATATCCGGTCTGGAAAGCGCCAGATGCTCCATCAAATCTGCGATATATCCGCCTTCCGTGGCAGGCTGTTTTAAAAACTTACGGCGTACCGGCGTGTTAAAGAAAAGATTCCGCATGATAAAGGTGGTCCCCTCCGGTGCGCCAATCTCTTCAAAAGCTTTCTCAACTGCGCCCTCCATGATAAAACGGACACCGGTCAGATTATTATTAGTCTTAGTAATCAATTCCACCTTGGAAACGGCCGCAATACTGGAAAGTGCCTCCCCTCGGAATCCCAGACTGGAAATCCGTGTCAGGTCATCCGCATTCTCTATTTTGCTGGTGGCATGACGCAAAAATGCCGTTCTTATCTGGTTGACCTCCATACCGCTGCCATTATCGGTCACTCGGATAAATTCTATGCCGCCCTCCTTGGCTTCCACAGTGATTGCAGTTGCTCCGGCATCCACGGCATTTTCCACCAGTTCCTTCACGACGCTGGCGGGTCTCTCCACCACCTCGCCGGCTGCAATCTTATCAATTGTCTCTGAATCCAGAATATGTATTTGTGGCACTTCTGCCACCTCCTTTTTCTTCGTCTTCCCCGACATCTGTTATTTTATGAAACAATAGGCTACTGCCACCGATTCTTCAGCTTATTCTGCAATCGGTATAAGGTGTTCAGTGCATCCAACGGTGTCAGGGTAGTCACTTCTATCTCCATCAATTCCTTCAGCACATCCTCATCGGTCACAGTATCAAAAAGTGACATCTGTGCCAAATCCACCTCGTCATATTTAGGTTGCTTCTTCCCTTTATCAGCCTTGGTATCAATCGCTATACTCTGTACTTTTTCAGTAATATCGTTATCGCTTAACTGCTCTACAATCTCCTTAGCACGGTCAATGACCATGTCCGGTACTCCTGCCAGCTTTGCCACCTGAATACCGTAGCTCTTGTCCGCACCGCCCTTCACGATTTTACGCAGAAACACGATATCATCACCGCATTCTTTTACTGCAATACAATAATTGTTCACATTATTCATTTTGCCTTCCAATTCGGTCAGCTCATGATAGTGGGTTGCAAAAAGGGTCTTAGCCCCCAGAAGCTTGCGGTTACTGATATGTTCAATAACGGCCCAGGCAATGGAAAGACCGTCAAAGGTGGAGGTTCCTCTTCCGATTTCATCCAAAATCAGGAGACTGTTTGCCGTGGCATTTCTCAGGATATTGGCCACCTCATTCATTTCCACCATAAAGGTTGACTGTCCGCTTGCCAAATCATCGGATGCACCCACACGGGTAAAGATACGATCCACAATGCCGATATTTGCACTCTTTGCGGGTACAAAACAGCCAATCTGCGCCATCAAAACAATTAAAGCCGACTGACGCATATAGGTGGATTTACCTGCCATATTAGGACCGGTAATCACACTGATACAGTGACTTCCGTTGTCAAGATAGGTGTCATTTGGGATGAACATATCATTGGTAATCATCTGTTCCACCACGGGATGTCTGCCATCCTTAATATCAATCAGGCCCTTCTCGTTGAGTTTCGGTCTGACATAGTGATTCCGTTCGGAAACAAGGGAAAGAGAGGCATATACGTCCAGTCCGGCAACTGCCTTTGCCGTCTTCTGAATCCGGTCAATCTCCATGGCAATGGAATCTCTGATTTTGCAGAACAAATCATATTCCAAGGTCTGAAGCTTTTCCTCTGCGTTTAAAATAGTATCTTCCAATTCCTTCAGCTTTGGCGTGGTATAACGCTCCGCATTGGCAAGGGTCTGCTTGCGGATATAGTCTTCAGGCACCAGCTCCTTATAAGAGTTGGTGACCTCAAAATAATAACCAAACACCTTGTTATATTTAATCTTCAGGTTCTTAATACCGGTTCTCTCCCGGTCTTCCTCCTCCAGCTGTGCAAGCCACTGCTTTCCGTCACGCTTTGCACTTCTGAGCATATCAATATCTTCATCAAAGCCATCCTTGATGATACCGCCCTCCCTGATGGTAATGGGAGGTTCCTCCTGGATGGAAGACAGAATCAGCCGGTAAATATCCTCCAGTCCTTCTATATCATCCTGTATCCTGATAAGCTCCTCCTTCGCAAAGCCTTTCAGAACCGTCTTCAGATGGGGAAGCATCTCTAAGGAATTACGAAACGCAATCAAATCCCTGGGATTGGCAGTCTTGTATGTCACCTTACTCAAGAGACGCTCCAAATCGTAAATAGGCGCTAAATACTCTCTGATTTCATCTCTGGACACACTGTCATTGCAAAGCTCCTCAATGGCATCCAGACGCTTCTCCATCTCCTCCTTATCAATCAAAGGTTGTTCAATAAAGCTGCGAAGCATACGTCCGCCCATTGCCGTCTTTGTCTTATCCAGCACCCAGAGCAGAGAACCTCTTTTCTGTTTTTCGCGAAGGGTCTCCGTAAGCTCCAGGTTTCTTCTGGTAGAGCTGTCAAGCAACATATATTTGCTGTTTAAATAGGGATAAATATGGGTAAAATGCTCAAGCTGCGTCTTCTGCGTGTCATAAAGGTATTGCAATAGGGCGCCTGCAGCAATCATACCGACAGGAAAATCCTCTATACCAAGACCTATCAGGGTGTTCATTTTAAAATGATGAAGCAAAACTCTTCTGCAACCGTCATCATCAAAGAGATGGGACTCCAAGGCATTCACTGAGATATGCAACCTGCCCCGCAGGTCAGTCACATCCACGCCGCTCACCAAAAATGCATCATTACAGATAATTTCCGAGGGCTCATATTTCATCAGCTCATCCATCAGTTTTCCGGTATCCTCCACCTCTGTCAGATAAAAGTCTCCGGTAGTCACATCCGCAGCAGAGATTCCGATTTTTGTGGGTGTATAGGTCACACATACCAAAAAATTATTTTTGGAAGCATCCAGAGACTGCATATTCAGGTTCGTACCCGGCGTAACAATCCGCACGACCTCCCTTTTCACCAATCCTTTCGCAAGCTTGGGATCCTCCACCTGCTCTCCTATGGCAACCTTATAGCCTCTGCTGACCAGTTTACTCAGATATCCCTCCACCGCATGATAGGGCACGCCGCACATGGGTGCGCGTTCCTCCAGACCACATGCTTTACCGGTCAACGTAATCTCCAATTCCTTTGAAGCAATTAATGCATCCTCAAAAAACATCTCATAGAAATCACCGAGACGATAGAAAAGAATACAATCCGGATACTGTTTTTTGGTCTCCATGTATTGCTGCATCATGGGAGTCAGTTCTGCTACATTTACTTCTGACACTGTTATTACCCCTGTTCTGTAATTTATGCTTTCTCTTTCGCCCGGAAATATCCCGTCAAGAAAAATAGCAAGCGGACACACAATGAATTGCGTATCCGCTCATATTGTACCACAAAATGTTGTTATTGTAAATCTTGTGCACGCTGTAAGGCATCATCAATGTGTGCACAAAAATTCTCATCACCAAGCTTATCAGCAAATCCACTCTTTTGCATTACATTCATCGGCTGCTCATTGACATGGGAGAATACCATCTGTATCTTTTTCTTGACACATTCCTGATAAAGCTGTTCCAGGTTATTCATAGCCGTAGCATCTATTGCACTGACACTTCTCATACGAAGCACCAGACAATTAATGTTTTCATCTAAGGTAATCTGCAGAATCTTGTCGGCTGCACCAAAGAACAAAGGACCACTCACTTCATATACAACCGTATTCTTCGGTACCTCACGAAGAGAGACGCTGTCCTCATCTTCTTCGTCATCCACATATTTCCAGCCCTCTACCTCTGTCACATCACTCATGCGCTTCATAAAGAGAATGGCAGCCAGAATAATTCCAACCTCAATTGCTACTACCAAATCAAATACTACCGTCAGCACAAATGTTGTCACCAACACGATAATATCACTCTTAGGAGCGGTCTTACAAAGCTTCACAAACTTTCTCCACTCACACATATTGTATGCTACCATGAACAGAATCGCTGCAATGGCAGGCATGGGAATCAATGCCGCATAGGGCATCAAAACCACCAAAATCAGAAGCAGTGTCACAGCATGCACCATACCTGCGATTGGGGTACGTCCGCCGTTCTTAACATTAGCTGCTGTTCGAGCAATGGCTCCCGTAGCCGGAATACCTCCGAACAGTGCAGAGGTAATATTTCCCGCACCCTGAGCAATCAATTCCATGTTGGAGCGATGTCTGCTGTTCACCATACTGTCTGCCACCACACAGGAAAGCAGGGATTCAATGGCTGCCAGAATGGCAATGGTAAAAGCATCCGGAAGCACATTTCTCACGGTATCAAAACCGAAGACAGGAAGGGAAGGCTTCGGCAAAGCATTGGAAATTTCATACAAATCACCAATGGTATTCACCTTCATCCCAAGACCGTTCACCATGAAAATACCCACCAGCACAGCAACCAGAGAAGGCGGAATCTTCTTAAAGAAGCCGGGCAGATAAGTCCAGACAATCAGAATCACCATACAGACACAGCCCACAATCACCGCCTGCCAGTTGATGGTTCCGATGAAGTCAAAGACTGCTTTCAATTTCTCCATCGTCTCAATCAAGGGTTCCTCTGTGACCACCTGCAATCCAAGAAAATCCTTCAGCTGTCCTACCACAATTGTCACCGCAATACCGGAGGTAAATCCGGTGGTAATGGTATAGGGAATAAACTTAATCAAACTACCTAAACGGAGCAATCCCATCAGAATCAGAATCACTCCTGCAAGCAAAGTTGCAATAACAAGGCCTTCTATCCCATTCTCTGCCACAATTCCTGCAACGATTGTTGCAAATGCAGCAGTTGGACCTGCAATTTGCACCCGGCTGCCACCCAGGAAGGAAATGACAAAGCCTGCCGTAATCGCAGTATAGATGCCCTTTTCCGGAGTTACACCGGATGCAAGAGCCAATGCAATGGAAAGAGGCAATGCTATAATAGCCACAATAATGCCGGCAATCACATCCTTCACAAACTGCTCTTTAGAATAATTTTTCATAACAGAAAACAACTTCGGTTTTAATTTTTCCATAGTAATATCCTCTCTCGTATCAGAAAATCATAAAATTATGCAATCTAACATTTACTCGACCACATGTCCCATGTAATAGAAGCCATGACATTCATCCAGCGACACATTTACAAGCTGTCCTATCAGGGATTTCTCTCCCGGGAAATGTACCAGAGTATTATTAGACATACGCCCGGTCAGCAGGGCTTCATCCTGTTCATTTACTTCCTCAACCAACACATCTGCCACTTGGCCTTGGTATCTTGCCACCTGCTCCCTGGCCGTATCCTGTACCGTCTTTAATACCTTATCAAAGGAAGCCTTCACAAGCTCCTCCGGAACCTGCTCCATAGAAGCCGCAGGCGTACCCGTACGCTTGGAATAAATAAAGGTGAAGGCATTGTCATATTTCACGGTGCGGATAACATCAATGGTCTCTTCCACATCCTCTTGAGTTTCACCCGGAAATCCCACAATGATGTCCGTCGTAATGGCAATATCCGGTATTTCCCGGCGGATACGTTGTGCAAGCTCCACATACTGCTCCTTAGTATATTTTCTGTTCATCTCTTTTAAGATGCGGGTAGAGCCGGACTGCAGCGGTAAATGTAAGTGACGGCAAATCTTTTTGGAATGCTTCATCACCTCTATCAGTTCATCTGACAAATCCTTGGGATGAGATGTCATGAATCGGATTCGTTGTAAGCCCTCGATTTTCTCAACTTCTTTTAATAATTCTGCAAAGGTAATGGGATGTTCCAGATTCTTGCCATAGGAATTCACATTCTGGCCTAGGAGCATAATTTCTACCACTCCGTCAGCAACCAGACTCTCAATCTCCCGGATAATATCCTTCGGCTCCCGACTTCTCTCCCGTCCTCTCACATAAGGCACAATGCAATAGCTGCAGAAATTATTACAGCCGAACATAATATTGATGCCGGATTTAAAAGGATATTTCCGCTCCACGGGAAGGTCCTCCACAATCTTGTCCGTATCCTTCCAGATATCAAGTATCATCCCCTGACCTTCAAAGGTTGCACACAAAAGCTCTGCAAATTTGTAGATATTATGCGTTCCGAAAATCAAATCCACAAAACGATAGCTCTCTTTAATTTTCTCTATGACGGTTGGTTCCTGCATCATGCAGCCGCAGAGAGCAATTTTCATATGGGGATTTCTGCGCTTATAACCATTTAACACACCAAGTCTGCCGTACACTCTCTGATTGGCATTGTCACGCACGGTACAGGTGTTGAAAATGACAAAATCCGCATTCTCATCCTCTGTGATTTCGTAGCCGATGATTTCCAGAATACCTACCAATTTCTCAGAATCTCTGGAATTCATCTGACACCCGAAAGTGGTGACACAGCAGGTAGGAATATGTCCCAGATCGTCCGCAAGAGCTTTCACATACTCACGACACTTTGCCATATAATAATACTGGCGTTCCGGCTCCTCAACCGGCGCCTGTGTACATCCTTTATATTGTTCCAAATCAAAATCCTTTGTCATATTGATACCTTTCAAATTGTTCCTTTTTATGCTTTAAAATCACTATATTTCTCAGCAATTCTCACCAACAGCTCTGTCACCTTCCTCATAGACTGTACACAGGCATATTCATATCTGCCGTGATAATTCTCGCCTCCGGTACACAGATTGGGACAAGGCAACCCCATAAAGGAAAGTCGTGCGCCATCCGTACCTCCTCTGACGGGAGATACAAGCGGCTCTATTCCAATCTCTCTCATAGCTTCAGAAGCATTTTCCACAAGATGCATATGCTGCTCCAGAATCTCACGCATATTATAATACGAATCAGACATTTCCACAACCACAGTTTCCGCTCCGTATTTTTCATTTAAAAAGTCTGCAATTTTCAAAAACTGCTCCTTTTTCT